>JBGOVH010000146.1:0-6391 GCA_041478005.1 Terriglobia bacterium
CATTTCAAATACACTAACGCATATTCGAGCTCCCAGCGGGTGGGGTGGAGCGAGCGCTCCGACGCACGCTTAAACGCGCGCGGGAGCGCGCGTTCCACCAGGCAAAAATACGTGACCGTATTTATGAAACGGAGCACTAAGAGAGGAGAGCTGGCAGTCGAGGATGGACCGACCTTTTTTCTGTGTATTTGAGTGCTGCAGAGGGTTGAACCTGGCACCTAGTGAATTACCAATTTTCGTAACAACATACAGTTGGTCGTATTTTTTGAGTTTCTCTACTATAATCTGTAGGATTAGAGAATTTGGCAAAGAATAGATAGTCAGAAAAAGTTGATTTTTGTAAAACTAAATGTCTTCATGATTTACCATAAGCGTTTTGTTTTCTATTTCTTAATATCTTAGTAAGTATAACGTTCTCACCTTTCCTTCATTTTTCTCCAAATGTGATTTTTTTTACTTGACTAGAGAAATTATTTGGCTATAATAACAAATAATTGGCTCAGTTATTTAGCGGTGACCTCGGGTTGTTTGACTGAAAAGTTCTGCCAAACAAAACATTCCCCGCTAGCAAAACGCTTCTAAAGGGGCGTTTAAATGGTAAAAGAGCTCCCGTCAACTTTAGTTCATTCCATAATCTTCGCTGTCTTCGGACGGTCGACCAAATAATTTTTTTACTCTTCTATATTTGTCACGCCCCTGAATTCCCCCTCTCAGGAAACCTGAGAGGGGCGAACCTTTTGATTTTCGAAAAAGGTCTAGCTCAGTATTGGGATCTAGGAAGTTTTACGCTTCTAAGATAGTCTGCAAAGTCCCTTCCCAAGTCTTCTCTTTTTAGAGCAAATTCTACGGTAGCTTTCAAAAAGCCCAGCTTATCCCCAGCATCATAGCGTGTTCCTTCGAATCGATATGCATGGATGGGTTGTCGATCGAGAAGCGACCTGAGACCATTGGTCAACTGAATCTCTCCGCTCTTATCTGGAACCGTTTTTTCCAGCACATCGAAGATCTCGGGGGTAAGGATATATCTTCCGATGATTGCCAAGTTGGACGGTGCTTCTTTGAAGGGCGGTTTTTCAACAAGGTCCAGAACTCGATAGGTTCGATCAGAATTGGTTTCTGAAGAAACGAGCGACCCCCGAATGACACCGTATCGTGAGATGTCAGGGCCGTCGACAACTTGAGTTGCCAAGACTGAGGACTGGAATTTTTCAAAGATTGAAATCATCTGCTGGGTGCACGGAACCTCGGCATCAATGATGTCATCCCCCAGTAGGACAGCAAATGGCTCATCTCCTATCAGATTCTTCGCGACCAGAATTGCATGTCCCAGCCCCAGGGCTTCTTTTTGTCTGACGTAGGAAATGGTCACCATTTTAGAAATAGCTCTAACTTGTTCCAGGAGGTCGAATTTACCGCGACTTTCCAAGATCTTTTCCAACTCGTAAGAAACATCAAAGTGATCTTCGATGGCATTCTTCCCTCTACCCGTCACAATAATGATGTTCTCGATGCCTGAGGCCATCGCCTCTTCGATAACATACTGAATGACGGGCTTGTCTACCAGGGGCAACATTTCTTTCGGCTGGGATTTTGTTGCAGGCAAGAACCTAGTCCCAAGGCCTGCAGCCGGGAAGACTGCTTTTCTTATCTTCATAGGCAATTCCTTTACAACAACAAGATGTTTGGAAAATCAAGAAGGACAAACGATCGAGAGGTATCCGGGGAGTGTTGAGGATTTCGGTGAATTAAGATACTCTTCAGTAATCCAGAGAAGGTCTTGAGACCATCACCTGTTTTCATGCAAGGAATAGTCATCTGGAAGGATTTCATCTTCAAGTGAAGAACGCATCATCAAGAGGCAACCCATTTTGCTGAAAACTCCGTCATATTTCCCCCTCAAATGGCTGCAGTATCTCACGAAGTTTCAACATTCCCGATCGAATTCTTGTTTTTACAGTGCCCAAAGGTTGATCTAGACGAGTGGCAATTTCGTTCAAGAATATGGCTTAATTTTTTTTAAATCACAACACTTTTTCCTCACCACGCGATCTTGAGCTGCTTTCATATGACTCGGCCACCCGCCTTAGTGCTCCATTTCATAAATAGAAACGGTCACGTATTTTTGACGGGTGGAATTCGCGCTCCTGTGCGCGTTCCCTGGAGTTTGGACATTTTGAGATGAGCAGGCCAGAGGCCTGCACCCCAATTGCACCAGAAGTCAATTTGTGGTGCAGGCTTCCAGCCTGCATCTGGAGTTTAGACATTTTAATGTGGGGTGAACGCATGCGTTCACCCTCCGGACGACGACTGGAACCCGCGTTGGGTCGCAATCGCGGCCCGGAGGTCCGCTCCCACATTCCCAACCCACTGCTTCGTTTGAGGGATGCCTGTCACCAACAACGAAACGTGAGTTTCAATTCTCCTCTGGTAGGGACGGCCCGCTGGGCGCGCCGCCCTTTTGAAATGTCAAAACTCCAGAGCAAGCCGAAAGCTTGCCAGGAGCGCCCGCTCCACCCCCGTCCGCTGGCAACTCGGACAAACATTACTGTATTTATCAAATGGAGTACTTAGTCAGTGGGAAACCGATGAATTAAGAATAGACCTTGACGTATTTCTTTGGCGCACAAATGTAGATTTTTCCATCCCTCTCCCAATCCACTCAATGTGAACCACACGTATAGACTCAATAAAAGGAAGAGACATGAAAACTGCACACAAACGCATGGGAGTGTCGGGGCCTGATTTCAACGCCTTGGTGGAGGACCTAGTTGGAGCCTGGACAAGTTCAAGGTAGGCGAAAACGAGAAGAAAGAGTTGTTAGCGGTCCTGGGTCCGATGAAAACCGACATTGTGGAGAAATAGTCAGCACCAAGGAATCCAATTCGTGTATTCCATTCGTATCAGTTACTGTAAACCAAGATTTTTAGTTCATGTCGGATCTGCTTGACCGATCCCGCTGGGAACCTTAGCCCGTTATGCGGAACGTTACGACAATTCTGTTTTCGTTTTGTTGTCGAAGAATTCGCTGGAGGGCTGAGCTCTGCGAAGCCTCCAAACCGGACTCGCGGAGCTCGGCCCTCCAGCGTGTATCAGGGATATCAAGGGCGAAGCCATTGGCTAGTCAGTTTTAATGTCTCTTTGAAAGCAAATTACGTAGCAACAAGGATTAACCTCTCAATGAAGGAGAAAAAAATGAAAAGACTTATCACACTCTTGGTTATGGCTTTAACTTCTACTCAAGCATTTCCGAGTGACTTAATTCCCAGCAGGAATGCGTTAGAGTTTACTTCAACTTACGCAGTGGTCCCTGTGATGGCGAACCTTCAAGGCGTAACGGGCAGCTTCTTTAAGACAAGGGTTGCTTTGATGAACCCGACTGCATCTACATACCCTATTGAAGTTTCCCTTTTTGGTGTTGGCGGCTTCGTCACTAAGACCACTATTAATATAGCTGCCGGTCAAATGAAAAGTTATGAAAATTTCCTCGAAGAGGTATTTTCCTTTACTGGAGCAGGAACTGTGAAATTTGAAAGCCAGAGAATCGCCGGGGGAAGCAGTGACTTCCAGTTTCTGGTTAACTGTGAAGTGTGGACGACCAGTGCAAATGGAAGGTACGGAACCACGGTTCCAACCAATTTCATTGAAGCCTCCAATTCTGATGCTTACAGCGCAGGCATCAAGATTGACGCCACCACGAGGTCTAACATTGGATGCTTTAATGATTCTTCCTTATCCAATGTGGTAGAGGCTGCCATATTTGACTCTTCAAATAACCTTGTTACCACGATCACTTTAACTCTGGATCCAAACAGTTGGAAACAGGTTTCGATCCCAAATGCTGTTTCTTCAGGTTATGTCCGATTTCGCCCATCTCGGCCTGCGTTCTGCTATGCGGTAGTAGTGGACAACACAACCAACGACGGCAACTTTATCCAGGCCGCAGAGTATGCTCCCTGAATAGAGTTGCCAGATATTAAGGCAATTTAATCAAGACACAATCGATCGAAATGACGCTGTCGACAAAAAAGGAGAATAATCATGTTTAGCCTAAAAAGCAGGAAGATCTCGGGCGTCGCAATGAGTTTGGAGGCAAAGCCTATGAAATACAAGAGGTACAGTTCGTACGTTGCTTTTTCGGTTGCCTTCCTGTTGGTACTGGGAGCGATGGTACCCACATGGAAGGTCAGCAGGGCAGCGAGTCATCGGGAAGCACCCCTCATTTCGCAAGATCCGCTAGCCGACAATACAGACTTGTATGCGTTTGTAAGCCCGGATAATCCCAGCACAGTCACTATTCTGGCCAATTACATCCCATTCGAGGAGCCGAGCGGCGGACCGTTCTATTTTAGGTTCGATCCTACGGTTCTTTACGAGATCAAGATTGATAATACGGGCGACGGGGAAGAGGACATCACGTACCAGTTCCGTTTCAAGAATGCGATTGCCAATCTTGACACTTTCCTGACTCATCGGGGACCCGGAGTGTTAGGGGTAGATTCCGATGCTCAGATCAACTCCCTGGACGACCCTGATTACAACTTGAAGCAGACCTACAGTGTTGTGAGGAAGACACGGATTTCCGGAAGTGAGGCTTCTCAACTCACTGAACTGGGGACTAATTTGATCACCCCACCGCCCAACATTGGTACGGGTGCAACCCCCAACTACGCCAGTCTCGCTAATGCAGCCATTAATACACTCAGTAATGGCGTCAAAGTTTTTTGCGGACAACGAGACGAGGCCTTTTACATCGACCTTGGCGCCGTTTTTGACCGTTTTGAGCTACGGCCGATTTTTGCTCTTCTTGGCATTGACCTCGGACCCGCGCGCGACAGCACCCAGGGCTACAATGTCCACACGATCGCGATGCAAATCCCGATTACACAACTAACGAAGGATGGCCAGTCAGTGAGTGGTCCAGCCGCTTCCAACGCCGTCATCGGAATTTACGCCAGTGCCAGCCGTCGTAGAGTGACCGTATTAAGTACTGAAGGCGGATCCCACAGTGTAGGGCCTTTTGTTCAAGTATCCCGTATGGGAAATCCTTTGATCAACGAGCTCTTTGTTCCTCTGAGGAATCGCGATCACTGGAACGCCACCGATCCGTCGGACGAGATTCAGTTCCGGCCAACTGAAATTGTAGCTCCCGAAGTCCCAGCGGGCTTGGACGTACTCTACGGAACCAACACGCCGAGTAGCGGCATTCTTGCCAGAGCCCTGGTACCGTTCCCGACGACCAACCGCACAGACCTCGAGCTGATTCTTTATAAGGGAATCCCTGTGAATCCCTTAACCGGTCCCAGCTATACAACAGTGATCGGCGCCAATTCCAATCCAGCCTATGCCGATCTTCTGCGTCTCAACATGGGTATCAGCCCCAATGCAGCCGGTAATGGCCTCGCGTTGTTGACTAGCAATGACTCGGGGGTCCGCCGCTTGGGACTCCTGGGTGGCGACGTGGCCGGTTTCCCTAATGGAAGGAGACTGACAGACGACGTCGTCGATATCTTCCTTCGCGCAGCCGCCGGTGGGACTCCAGTCACAGCGGCGCTCACTGGATTCACTGGGGATCCGAACAAATCACCTAACAATATCCTCGGTGACGGAGTGGACAAGAACGCAGAAGGTTATCTAGGTGCTTTTCCTTATCTAAATCATCCGGTCGGTGGCCTGCAAGGCAAGCCACATGAGTTTGTTCAACCTTAGCCCTGACTCAAGTTTAGGTCACTCTGGCCAAGTTCTTTGCAGCCAGAGTGACCCTTTCCTCCAGGTCAGCTTACCTAACTGAATAGGCACTGACTTTGATGCAAAGGAAAAGACCAAGGAACCACGGTCCCCGGCGGCCCTTATACTTTGCAAGAGGTCAAAGGAGAATCCATGATGTCCGTTCTCAGAAAACCAAAATTCCTGATCCTGATTGTCACTTCCTCATTTCTCCTATTAGCAGGTTTTTGGGTCTCTCTTCATACTTCTTGGCCGATGAAGATGGAGAAAAGGGGTGCCCGAGCGAGCCAGCTCCTTCAGCAGGCGGCTCCCACTCCCTGGTCTCGAACTGAACGAGATATGGCTACTCTTCAGCAATATGTTCGTGACAACCCCAAGAGCGCCAGGAATCGTACTCGCCTGGGAGCAATCTACCTTCAAAAAGCTCGTGAAACTGCTGACCCCAGTTACCTGAGTAAAGCCGAAGAGCTGTTCAAGAGGGCGTTGGAATTGGACGGCAAAGATTTTGAAGCCGTGGCGGGAATGGGCTCTCTTTGCCTCTCGCGCCATCAATTTTTGGAGGCCCTGCGTTGGGGAGAAAGGGGCTTGACGCTCAACCCCTGGTCCCCGGAACTCCATGGCGTCGTCGGAGACGCCTGTGTGGAGCTTGGTGAGTATGACAAAGCCG
>JBGOVH010000133.1:0-6704 GCA_041478005.1 Terriglobia bacterium
GCATAGCTTTTAAGTTCGAAGTGTAGACCTGATGAAGAAGGGATTAAGACGCTTTTCCTAATGGAGGGAAGATCTCTAATCTTTCTGGATAGCATGGGGAGACAAGACAGGTCGGAATGTTGATTGAGGAATAGCCTTCACGCCTCGGATCACTGCGCGTGCCGTATCTGCTCTACGGTTTCTGGGTTGAGCAAGCTGGAAGTGTCTCCTGGATCCTGGCCGAGAAAAGCGCTGCGGATGATGCGGCGCATGACCTTGGCATTCCGGGTCTTGGGAAGATCGGGGACAAATCGTACTTCCCTGGGTGTCAATGGTTTTCCCATTTCAGTGGCTACCATCGCCTGCAACTCTTTACGCAACGAATCATTCGGGTCATAGCCGGGCGCCAACACGCAAAAACAGACGATCTCATTCCCTTTGATCTCGTGAGGCACGCCTATGGCGGCTGCTTCTGTAACCGCTGGATGATTGACCAGCAGAGATTCCACCTCGGCCGGCCCAATCCGCTTTCCTGCCACCTTGAGCGTATCGTCAGATCGTCCAAGTATGTACCACATGCCATCTTTGTCGATGGCTGCCCAATCCCCATGGACCCAAACATCCTTGAAGAGTGACCAATAGGTTTCCAGGTAACGCTCGCGATCCTGCCAGAAGCCTCGTGTCATACCGATCCAGGGGGCGCGAATCACCAGTTCACCCACCTGTTCGCGCACAGACTTGCCGTCGACATCCACTACATCGGCGGCCATTCCGGGGCACGGGGCGGAGAATGCAGTGGGTTTTAACGGAAGCAGAGGATTGCCCATCAGGATGCCCCCGGCGATTTCAGTGCCGCCAGAGTAGTTGATAATCGGCCTTCTCCGTTTTCCAACCACCTGGAACAGCCACATCCATGGGGCGGGATTCCATGGCTCCCCCGTCGAGGCAAAAAGATGTATGGACGATAGATCATGCTTTCTTACAGGTTCTTCGCCGTGAATAGCAAGGGCGCGAATCAGCGAGGGTGAGATCCCCAATGTCGTGATCTTATGACGCTCCACCAGCGCCCATAGACGATCGGGGCCAGGATAGTCGGGGGCGCCATCGTAAATGAAGCAGGTAGCCCCGAGTAGGGTAGCGCCGAAAATAAGCCATGGGCCCATCATCCAACCCATGTCGGACATCCAGTAAACAACGTCGCCCGGATGAACATCGGTGCCAAAGGCCATATCCTGGGCCGACTTGACCGGAAAGCTGCAGTGAGTATGAACCGCACCTTTGGGTTTGCCGGTTGTTCCAGAAGTGTGGATGATCATTAGCCGATCCTCGGCATCCGTCTCCTCGAGTTCTGACGAAGCCGGTTGCGATGAAACCAATTCATGCCACCAATGATCGCGGCCTGGCCTCATGCTCACTGTGTTTCCCGTCCGTGCCAGTACGATCATGTGCTCCAATTCAGGCAGCTGAGCAATGGCCTGATCTGCGGTGAGCTTCAGTGGAACTACTTGACCGCGCCTGAAGAACCCATCGGCCGTTACCAAGGCCCTGGCTTTGGCGTCCGCCAATCTCGAAACAATTGCGCTCACTCCGTAACCCGAAAACAAAGGGAGGATGACCCCGCCAATCCTGGCAATGGCCAGCAAAGCAACGCAGACCTCCGGCACCATAGGCATGAACAAACCTATGCCGTCTCCCTTGCCCAGGCCCAGACTACGCAAAGCATTGGCGCAGCGGCCCACTTCAGTCGCCAATTCACGATAAGTCAGCATCCGAGTGCCGCCTTCTTCACCTTCCCAGATGATTGCCGGACGACCTCGTGACTCTTCATTGGCGGCCCATTTGTCGAGACAGTTATAGACGATATTGAGCTTGCCACCTACACACCATCTGGGCCATGGGATGCCTCTGGAAAGGTCAACCACTTGTGAGTAGGGTTGATGGAATTGGATGTCCAGGTAGTTGAGAACCGCATCAGTAAACCAGGCGACATCGGTCGTTGAGCGTTCCTGCAGTTCTTCATACGACCCAATTCCGTGGAGGTCCATGAACTTTTTGAGATGACTCCGTTCCGTGTATTCAGCAGTGGGATGCCAAATGAAGTCATTACCGGAGGCAAATGGATCAGGCATGAATATGCTCCAAGGCACAATTTAGGGGAAAGCCGAGAATGAACGCAAATAATTCGCGTTCATTCTCGGCTGCTGTTATTTCAAGCTGGGCTTAACTCTTCTCAGGAGCTGACGAGCTCGGGATAAATCGGTAACCGACTCCTCTGACGGTCAGTAGAAACTTTGGACGTGAAGGTTCCACTTCAATGTACTTTCTCAATCGCACGATGAAGTTGTCGATGGCTCGTGTGTCGGTATCTTCGTGCAGTCCCCAAACCTCCTCAAGTATGGATTTGCGTGAAACCGATTTTCCCGCGTGCCGGACGAGATGCTGTAATAACTCCGCCTCCATCAGCGTTAGAGGGATAACCCGGTCCTCTACTCGAATTTCCAGGGCATCAAAGTCTATGGTTCGGCCGTCAAAATGAAACGTTGTCGGTTCTAAAGCCCGCCCGTAGCGATTCCCCTTGGAACTCGATCTTGCCGCTTCCCTATTCTGGTCTAGCTTAGTGTTGTTGGAGTAAGACAAGTGCTCCCGCTGTGACATGGACCATTTCCGGCGCCGCAAAAGACTGTGCAAACGAGCCATGAGAATGGACAGTTCAAAAGGCTTGGGGAGATAATCATCCGCGCCCGCTTCGAATCCGCGAAGAACGTCCTCCGCGCGTCCGCGTGCCGTCAGCATCAAGATGGGTAAGAATTGACCGGCTTGTCGAAGCTGTGAGGCCACGGCAAACCCGTCAATGCCGGGCAGCATTACGTCAAGCACGATGGCGTCGAATTGGTCAGGTTGTTTCCCCAGCAAAGCTAGAGCTGACTCCCCATCTCTGACAATCTCAACACGATACCCTTCCGCTTCAAGATTGAAACGCAACCCGTCGGCCAGATGTTTCTCGTCCTCCACGATGAGTAACCTGCTCATGACCTTAAGCCCTTGGTAGTTGAATCGTAAACGTGCTTCCGTGCCCTTCTCCAGCGCTTTCTGCAAAAACACGACCGCGGTGTTTCTTGACAATAGAACGTACGATAAAGAGTCCAAGCCCGGTTCCTTTGACCCTCATTAGGTCGCGTCGTTGAATCCGGTAAAACCGCTTAAATATGCGATTGAGCTGATCTCTGGCAATCCCGACACCTTCATCTTTCACACGAACTGCCACATGTTTGTTGTTGAGATCTTCGACTTCAACGGAAACTTGGACCTCCGGGCCAGAGTACTTTACTGCGTTGTCCAGCAGGTTCGTCACAACGGCTCTCAGTTCTTCATCATCTCCAACCACTGTTGAGGGTTTGCCGTCAACCACTTTTGCCGAATACTGAAGCGCTGCCGCATCCAAATGGTAACGTGCCCGGGCAAGCTCCGAGCACTCGCGCACCAAAGCACCTAGATCGACAAGGTCTTTGTGGAGGGTTCCACGCCGGTGATGGATGCGACCGGCGCGCAGCACCTGTTCTACGGTATTCAGAAGTTGGTCATTGTCTGCGAGCATGACGTCATAGAACTCCCTACGACGCGCCTCATCAACCTCGCGGGTTTTCAGGGTTTCAAGATATAGCCGGATGGAAGCGATCGGGGTCTTGAGTTCGTGGGTTACGGCATCGATGAAACTGTCGTGCTTCTCGTTTAGACGGATCTCGCGAACCAGAAAGACAGTATTCAAAATGAGCCCGCCGATAATGGCGATAAAAAAGACGATCCCAAAAACCAGGAGCGCCACTTCCCGCCAGTTCAACAGAACCCAGCCGACGTTGAGCGCTACGGTCAGAGCAACCAAGCACGCCCCTAATGTGATGAAGAAGGCAACCGAGGTCCTGCGACTCGTCACGTGCATGCAGGGTATCTTAGGCTAAATTAGAGGATTTTGCACAGTTTGTGAGGGTTAGGAAGTTAGGACTCAAATTATGCATCGTTGCGACCACTGCCCCCCTCACCCCCTTCCCTTTTCCCCGAGGGGGCGAGGAGAGAATATTTCTTCTTGATTACCCCCGCCTCGGATCGGGCCTATCGGGAGAGGGCTGAACGCTTGATAAGCGTTCAGAAGGGCGGGTGAGTGGGTGAAGCCCACGGAGCAAGCGTCTTGCGGGAATCGCTTGCTCATGCTTAATCTGGGCAGGAAAGTATAGAAGGTCTCACAAGCAGGCAAAGGAAGGGGGGTGACGCCTCATAAACGGAAGGCTGAGTGTTTACTGGCTTGTCAATACATTCTCCCTGACAGGCTCTTCGGCAATGGCTGTTTGCGGAGGAGAATCATGCACTCGAGCCAGTAGAATTGATTTGGCCAGACCCAGGGATTGAAGAGCCCGAATGCCCCACCAGTTGATGTCTAGCTCGTACCATGCCAGTCCGTGACGTGCTGACGCAGGATGGGCATGATGGTTATTGTGCCAGCCCTCCCCAAAGGTCACTAAGGCGACCCACCAGTTATTGCGCGAATCGTCACGGGTCTCAAACCGCCGCTTCCCCCAAATATGCGTTGCCGAATTGACAAGCCAGGTGGCTTGCAGGCCAAGCGTCACCCGCATGAAGACCCCCCACATAACAAAGGGCCACCCTCCCAGGGCAAGCAAAACCAAACCAACCAGAATGAGCGGGAGGAGGTGGTAGCGGTTGAGCCAAACCTGAAATCGGTCCCTCATTAAGTCAGGGGCAAATTTCCGCATCAACGCCGAATCATGATTCTGTGCCTTGCCGGACAGTATCCAACCCATGTGTGCCCACCAACCGCCGTCACGCGGGGAATGCGGATCGCCATCTCGATCTGAAAATGCATGATGGATGCGGTGGGTCACGACCCAGTCGATGGGCCCGCCTTGCAAAGCCAATGAACCACAAAGCGAGAAGAAATATTCCAAAATTTTAGGGGTCTTGTAACCTCGATGTGTCAGGAGCCTGTGATAGCCCATCCCGATCCCCAAACTGCCGGCCACCCAGTAAAGCAGAACACATACTGCAAACGCTCTCCATGTAAACATGAAGAGTGCTGCCACTGCCCCGAGGTGAAACAGTGTCATGATTGAAGTATTCAACCATTGAATACGTGGCAACTCGTTTTCAAGTGCTGCTTCTTCACGCATGGAAACTCCTAGATTGGGATGAAAACATTCCTCAACTGTGAAAAGAACTGCTGAAATGAAGAGATGTCTGTCTAGTCTATTGCAGGGAGAATCATAGCAACGCGGAGCGAGGCGCTTTGTAATATTTCTGTAAGAATCTTGCAGTTGGAAGATTTGAACGTCAATCCTAACAAGAATTTTGTTCTCGTTCAGCTGCGACACTTATTCCTGACGAGCCCTTAGATCTGTCAACGAGGGCTTTGAAATCCACCATACTCACAGGATTTCAATGTCATGAATGCGGCGAAGGTCAACACTGGTATGGCCATCGGTGGATTGTTGAAACATGTCGCCAAACTTCGCGCCCACGATTACTTCATCATATTTGTAAGAGGATCGGGTGTGAACAGTTTGCGAGAAATTCTCATCAATTCCGGTCAAAAGAATCAGAAACTCGGCGTTTGACTCTGCTAGATCCTCTTGGGTTGCGCCGTACAGGGGACTGGTTTCATCGATCGGGTGGACGATCGTCCAATTCAACGGGAAAAACATCACCTTCTTGCGTTCCAACGGAAGTTCATGAAATCTTCTTATTCTCTTTCCTTGATTGTCTTCCATGCGGCTAAAAAGGACAGTCACTTCGACCTCGAGAAGCTGATTACTCCTTTCATTAATGATCCGAAATTCGAAGGCAGTGATCCCCCGGTACGGAGCAATGATAGCGTGTTTACTAAACAGAATTTGAGCATTAGGCCTTGAGAACCTGGCGAAAACCAGCCCGGTTGCTACCGCAAACCCCATAAGGCCCACAATGGCTTCAACTGCCACCAGGGAATTTGCAGCCAATCCCAACGGGTTGACCCGGCCATAACCAATGGTTGTAAAGGTTTGCACACTAAAGAAGAAGGCTTCCGCAAATCTTTCCGTAGTCGTCCGACCCATGACTCCGTGTAGAGCCCCAGGACCGCAAAGCAGAAATGCCAAGGCAAAAAGCAGGTTGGTTCCCAAGTAAAGCGAGAATGTGATGCCAAAGAAGCTTTTCCACGACATCTTCAGGAGATAATGATAAATGCTCAAAGAGCGAAGAACCGATAGACCGGTACGAGAGACATTGAAACTGCCGTCTCTATTTAGCAGACGACTTCTCGTCTCCATTGCGACTTTTGAGCCGAATCCCAGGTCTTTAAGGTCCGCTTGTGATTGTTGATTTTCGAGTTTCATGGTCAGGCAATACCTCTCTCAGAACGTCATTATCGCCAAAGGCAGACGGCAAGCATACACCAAGAGAGTCCTTGCCGGAAATGGCAGGGACACCCGATTCGGTCTCTACGGCTAGCTCCATTATTGCTTAGTGGCTCTCGGAAATACACGCGTCGGACCCGTTTTAAGCTCAAGATCAGGCCTTGATTTCGCTAACTGCCTGCAGAGGTAATGACGATATTCATAAACAGGCGAAATTCTGGTAACAAGGAGAAATATCTCATGAAAATGTCCGCATCCGTTGTTGGGACTCTGCGCACTTTTTTGCTTTTTGTAACCTCTCTGGCGTGCCTCATAGTCAATGGC
>JBGOVH010000554.1:0-2876 GCA_041478005.1 Terriglobia bacterium
AATCCTAAGTGCTCCGTTTCACAAATACGGTCACGTATTCTTGACGGGTGGAACGCGCGCTCCCGCGCGCGTTCAAGCGTGCGACGGAGCGCCCGCTCCACCCCCACCCGCTGGCAGCTCGAAGATGCGTTACTGTATTTATGAAATCGTTCACCCCCAAGGGAGAGTGCGGTAACTCAAACGAAATACTCTAGTCTTTCCCGATGTACGCAGGATCATAGGGAAGAAGCTGCCCACGCTCCCGATACAGCTCGTGGAAGCGTCCTACCTTGTCTTCATCTACCTCCACCCCTAGCCCTGCCCCCTGGGGAACACCCCAGTTGGGACCACTGGCGATGGGGAGAGTCTGCTTTAAAATATCATCTTGCATCATGGTTGCCGTTTGCTGGTTGCCATCCACAATGTTGGGCAGGGTCAAAAGAATATGGTGGGCCGCCGCTGCCGCGATCCCCAGTTCTCCATGAGTGTGCTTGCATATCTGAAGCCCTTCAAAATGGGCCACCTGGCTAAGATGCTGGAAAAGCGCCAAAGATCCAACCCAATAGGAACTGAAACAATATACGTCGGCGGTGCGTTCCCGGATCTGGCGGTAAGCCTCTTCAACGCTCCACATGCCTTCATTAGCGCTCAAGGCCACCTGCGAGCGACTGCGAACTTCCTGCATGTTGGCTGGGGGATCTTGAAGGACGGGCTGCTCGATGAAGTCAATTCGATACTGATCTAGAAATGCCAGGTTTCGCACTGCTTCGTTCACTCCCCAGGCGCAGTTGGCATCCAAACGTATTTTGTTCTTAGGTCCAATGGTCTCACGCATCGTTCGGACCATCTCTAGCTCAGCATCAATGTCGAGGCCCACTTTTAAATAAAATACGTGGAAACCTCGTGCTAAGCCGTCCCGACATTGGGCAGCAACTTCTTCATTCGATCCCTGGGATAGGTAGCAAAAATAATTGGCATGGTTTCGCACCCTCCCGCCAAACAAGTTGTAGAGAGGCTGCCCGCAAGCTTTTCCGCAGATATCCCAGAGCGCCATGTCAATACCGGCATAGGCGAAGCTGGCCGTGGGCTTGCGAAATGACCAGATGGCACGGCGCCATAATTCGGCCCGAATAGCCTCGCTTTCCCAGGGACTGTGCCCCAGAACAAAGGGTTCCATGGCTCTTAGGGTCTCAACGACCGATTCCACATTAGCTCCGCTGCAGCTTTCACCCCATCCAATCAGACCTTCGTCGGTAGTGACCTTGACAATGATGTCGCTGACGCCGTCCCGCTGGATCTGAGAGCTGACTTCTCGATGGGTGTAGGGAATGCTAACAGGAACGAATTGAAGCTGAGAAATTCTCATGGAGTGTTAGAAGATGAGAATTGAACAACGTGAAACGTGATGCGTGCAACGTGAAGGGGAACGCATCCAAACTCACACATCACGTTTCACTTGTTATTTACAGTGACGTCATTTATTTGATCTTTGCATAACACAGTGACAGCCCGAGAGACGGTTTCGCGGAGCTCAACCCTCCAAAAGCCCATTCGTTGTGGAGGGCCTAGCTCTGCGAGGCCACTGTCACGGGGATGCAATGTCACTATGATTTGTAAGCCTCAAATAATAACTATCTTACACGCTGATCGACCGGTCACGCCCCGCATTCTTTAAGAGTGAAGCCGACTGGTTGTCCAGATAAAGGACTGTCCCTGAATGTTGCCGTAGGATCGAGGCAGGCCGCATTGGGCTGATCTCCATTTCAAGGCAGTCGCGCACGGCTCTAGCTTTCCGTTGCTCAGGAACAATGGCAAGGATGAACCTTGACTTTAGAATCTGCCGAATGGACATCGAGATGGCTATCGACGGGACCTCCTCCAGACTGCGAAACCATCCTTCGCCCAATTGCTGCCGCCTGCAAGGCTCGTCGAGCTGGACTCGCAGATAGGCCTGGTCCGTGGTGAAATCGGCCGGAGGATCATTGAAGGCCAGGTGGCCATTTTCACCGATACCCACAAAGGCAACATCAATTGTGACATTGCCTATTATTTCGCCCAAGCGGAGGCACTCCGCGACTGGGTCAGGCCGATCCCCTTCCACAAAATGGAAGGTGCCAGGATGAATTCGATCTACAACTCGCTCCTTCAGGTATTTTCTAAAACTGGCTGGATGTGTTTCGGGAGACCCCACATATTCGTCCAGATGAAAGAATGTCGTCTTTGACCAATCAATGCTTGGAATCTGCACCAGAGCGTCTAAGAATTCAAACTGAGAAGCGCCGGTAGCCGCAATGATGTAGGCCTGTCCTCGTTCTGATATGGCCTGACGGATGATATCCGCAGCTTGTTCCGCGGCGGCCTTGCCTTGCTCCAGTTTGTCTTTGTAGATCTTAATTTCCATCTCGAATCATCTCCCCTCTGTAGACTTTAGCTTTGGATGTCCTGAGAGCGCGAGAATTCTTCCATAAGCCAGATCAAGGGACAAGAGAAATCATGCCCGTCTTGTAATGCCTGTGTAAAGGGGGGAATCGCATGGCATTGGTAGCCACGATGAATGCGCTTTCTGCGTTCATCGTGGGCTTTCCCATGGCCACCACACCTGTCCACGACAAACCCAACCAGCGCGTTTGTCGTGGCTACCAAAGATCCCACCGTAACTGGGAAGCTGTGAAAAAATGCGCCGGCTCAGGGGACCCGGCCTACACGTGTCCGCAAAGCCTCTGCAATGATTGTAGGCCGCGTGCAGTGACGCGGCGTCTCCCTCCGAATTTCGAATTTTTTCACAGCTTCTGAGACACTACCCCGTCTCTCAAACTTTCCCAAGCAAGCGGATCCTGATTACCAGCTTCCGCGGCTGGCGTCCATAGAAGTGATGAAAATCCGGGGAAGAGACGTTG
>JBGOVH010000579.1:0-2752 GCA_041478005.1 Terriglobia bacterium
CGATTTCGACATAAAGGTCCTGGACATCCGGCGCCAAATTGGTGGCACCCCACGCGATATTCTCGTTGTGTCCCAGGATTACGCCGGGTGCTCCGGCGATGGCCACGCCCGTCACGTTGAGAGCGCCTGGCACCCGCAGGTGAGTCATGTACCAGATGGAAGGGACAGCATGGGAGAGATGAGGGTCATTGGCTAGAAGCGGTTTCCCGCCGACCGTGCGGCTTCCACCCAGAACCCAGTTATTGCTGCCAACTGCCGCCAATTCGCCACCAAAATCTCTTTCATGTGGCAACCTCAAAGAAAAATACTCAAAGTTTTCTCCATCCCACCTGGAAAGGTTTCCTGGTGACCGAGTGAGGAGAGGCTGTGAGGCAGACGGCTCGGAATCTGCAAGTAATGTTGCAAGCTCTTTTGCAGAAAGAAGGTTTGACCTCCAGAAAGATCTCGAGATTGTCTTGGGTCTGGGTGAATGAGTCAACTCGAGTTCGGGTTTAAATTCATCCTGGCCTACCAGTAGCAAATCGTCGGCGGAAAACTCAACCAGCAGCTCTTGAGTGAGCTTGGGGTCCAGCTTCTTATAAATCAATTCCCGCATCACATCGACCTTCCAGGAGGTGGCCAGCGTTTTGCCCATCCAGAGATTCAAGACCAGAGTATCTTGCGGTGACCAGGCTGAAGGCTGGTAACGCAAGAGGTGGAACTCAATAGGGAGTCGATCACGATGAGACTCAATAAAGACGTTAACACCAGCTGCATAGCGTTCGAGGCATTGCAAGTCTTCAGGGGGTAAATGTTTTTCTTGTAGAGCCACCACATGCCTGAAGCCCAGGGTTCGTTGTTCTCTGTCAGTCTCCAGAGCAGCGGGGCCAAGAATTTCGGAGAGCTCTCCCTTCCCCAATCGCCGAACTAGATCCATTTGCCAGAGACGATCTTGTGCGGTGACATATCCCTGAGCAAACATGGCGTCATCAAAGGACTGAGCCAGGATATGCGGAACTCCCAGATGGTCTCGAGTTACTTCCACAGGAGAATGGAGTCCGCTCAATTGAATGACTCCTTCAACTTCCGGCTGGGCTTTCATGCACAACCAATAGCCGTATACACTCACCAAGGTCAAAAGGAAAATCGCAACTAACCCAAACCAGCGAAGGGTTTTCATCATGAAATTTCACGCATCTTGTGGAGTGGGAATTTAGTATTTCGGATTGATGCCTTCTTTGTGCAATTGAACCTTGAAGTACCAGATGGGAAACTGAATGGAAAGTCCCACCAGGGAAGACAAATGAAAGGTCATTCGCTCTAAGAGTTGTTGGAAATAGTAGAATGGTTGCCGGAGCTGAAAACTAAGATTCTGACGGTGGGTGGGTGTCTGCACACCATACGATGCTAAAGGCAGATGCCGGGGGATAAGTTTCCTCCTGATTAAGATCCATCTGGAAGCATAAGACTCGACAAAGTCCAGATGAAGAAAAATGGCATTCTTGCTTCGACGATAACAATGGATAGCTTCTCCCTTTCCATAACGACGAATCCATAAGTCGCAAGCGGGCGACAAATGATTATCTATCATTGCTTGCAGAGAAGGAGAGAGTGTTCCGCCAAAGCAATGACGTGCCAGGCCAAACATCAAGGCTGTTGCCTTGAGGGTTTGAGGACATCCTGACGCCGCCAATAGAAAATTGTCCCAAAAGCTTCGATCCTCTGAAAAGCGATGGAGGAAATAACTCAGCTCATAAAGGTGAGATAGCCTTAGATCGCTTCTTAGCAAATGGCGAAATGAATGAAGTAACACATAGAGTAAGGTGTGTTCCCGTGAGAGCGAAGGAACGGTTAGCCCATGAAAATCATTTTGAGTCGGATCTTCCCAAATCCAGTCAAGTGAAGAAATAGAAATGAGATCGAAATCCGGTGACCACAAACGAAAATGCAGCTCAACAGCTCGTGGGATATCGGAGTCGTAAAGGTTTCCCCTCCAGATCCAACCAGTCTTCTTCACTAGTGTGGGTAGGTGGTCGACGACCATTCTTTCACTTGGCTCCAAGGGCGTATAGCCTAAATCTGTAAAAACCTGAAGAGCTCGATGAAGGTCTTCTTGAGCAACCAAAAAGTCATGATCGTATTGAACGCGGTGTTCTAAACGGTCGACAAAATCGGGATATAGGAGCAGGCCTTTTAGACTGAGGTAGGGAATCCCTTTAGACTGGAGCAAACGGTTGAACTCAAGAAACTCCTCCGAGATTTGACTGAGCCGGGCTTTGTTGTCATGAAATGTTTGCTCCATGTAATGTTGGACGCTGATGGGCAAGCGTTCGAAATCATGCCTCTCTTTGAGTCTTGCCAGCAAATGCAGCGTCAGACCGGCAGTGTCGGTCAGTTTCAGCCCGTGCTGCCAGTCTTCTTCTGAACGTAGAAAAAGAAAAGAGTGATCCACGGCAGGATCCAGTCCATGAAAGCTGAGGTAGTCAAGAATCTGAAATCCTAGTTTTGAATTCATGGGAATCCGCATTAGTTCTGGTTTGACAGATTTGACGTCTGGATTGTGCTCCTAAAGCGCAGTCGATGCTCTTCGAATTTTTCAGAAACGAATTGGACCATCTCCAGGCTAAAACGTTCTTCACCAAACTGTTCTCCGCTGGATCGAATTTCAACAGGGTGGAAACGGGATTCCATCGCTTCAAACTGCATGACAGCGGAATCAAGGGAGTCAACGGTTTCCTCATCAAAGAATAAGCCATTCAATTCTGGGATGACG
>JBGOVH010000142.1:0-6492 GCA_041478005.1 Terriglobia bacterium
CCACTGTGCGAGAGGGCAGCTTGGAAATTGACGAGAACACCAAGAATTACATTTCATTTTTGAATCAGAGGATCTTGGACTTGCTGGATCAATTGCACCTGCCGCGCAGTTAGGTGCTGGGCGCCAGGCGTTCCCCCTCCTTGCCTCCTTGCACCAAGGATTGCACAAGGGGGAAGGGTATGAAAGAATGCGCCCGGTCAGGGGGCCCTGCCTACAAAGCCTCCGTAAGGCCTTTTGAAGATGATGGAGGTTTGAAAATGAATCGAACGATCCCATGTTTTGTCGCCGGCGTTGCTTTGACAATCATCGTTCTGGTTGCCACCGTTTCTTGCACCTTGCAAGTCAACAATGCCACGAATGGATCGTCCCGCATGATCACAGTGGCCCAGTCGGGCAAAGCCGACGTTATTGGCGCAGATAGTGCTGCATTGCAGAAAGCGGCAAACCTGCTCCGAACTGGAGACGTCCTGTTGATTGGTCCTGGCACCTATCAAATGGACAACAGTCTTTTTGTTCCATCTGGTGTAACAGTTCGAGGGACGTCTGGCCAAACCATCTTGCGAAAAAGTGCAGGTATCGAAAGCGCACTGATCGAGGATGGCGATTATGGAGAGAGTCAGCTAACTGTGTCGGAGCCCCAGAAATTCCGTCCCGGCATGGGAATCGTTATCCTTGATGACATCCTCAAAGGCGACTGGGACGTGAGTGTGACGGCAGTGACCGGAATCGAAGGGAATGTCACTCGAATCAGCCCGATGACTCTGCGGGATTATGACGTTGAACAGCGCCATGCAAAGGTTCGCAATACGTTCCCTATTCTTTGCGCCATCAATACAGAAAACGTCGTCATTGAGGATGTCATTGTGGATGGGAATAAAGCTGAAAACGCTTATCTGGATGGATGTCGCGGTGGAGCCATCTATCTGTACCAGTCCCGTAACGCCACCATTAAGAACTGCGTTTCACGGACTTACAACGGCGATGGGATCTCATTTCAAATTACCGAAAATGTTCAGGTGTTGAGCTGCGAGTCCTTCGGCCATACCGGTTATGGAATCCATCCCGGTACCGGCACACACCGGCCGCTGGTTAAAGGGTGTCGCATCCATGAAAACGGGCAGATAGGCATCTTTCTTTGTTGGCGAGTTCGCTTCGGAACTTTCAAAGAAAATAGAATTGAGAATAATGGTCAATATGGGATTTCTATTGGACACAAAGATACAGACAACCTTTTTGCAGGGAACACCGTAACCGGCAACGGTGTCTGCGGCGTGTACTTTCGGGCGGAGTCGATCAAAAACAGTGGCCACCGCAATAGCTTCAAAGGCAATACGGTCACCAATAATGGAAACACTGAAAAGGGATATGGGTTTTATATCGAGCCTTATGCGGGTGACATCTTGATTGCAGATAATCGGATCGCTGAAACACGCTCAGGTTCTGGACGCACTCAGCGCTACGGAGTCTACAAGGTCCAGGGAACCGGTTCACTCCAGCTCCAAAAGAACGCCATGCAAGGCCACGTCGAAAAGGATTACTTCGAGGGGGAACCGATTAAGCTCTCTTATCGAACAGTACCTTAAGGAAAATTTGCCTATGTCGACAAAACTTATTACCCCTCCAGTCTCGGTTCGCCCTTCCTGGTTGAATTAAGCAGTGCGCTCCAGCCGATTGCAATTGCCTACCTGGTGGCTTTTTTTTACCTGTCCGGAACCGTAACGCGACTCCCGCAAATCGTAAGTATCTTCAGCAAAACAATTGCAGGAACGTTGGGCGCATTCAGCCATTTGTTTGGCGCTACATTGTTGGTTGCCGTAGATTGGCTAATTCTGTTTTGGATGTATCGAAGGAAAATTTTCCTGAATGCCTGAAGGCTTTCATCAAAAAGTCTCTTTCGACTCTGTCCTGCACCCGGCGAGATGAGTCTGTCTTGTCTACTGACTTCTAAAGTCAATTCCTTACTAACGACATTTCCCCCGTTTCATGGAAAGCCCACGATGAATGCAGAATGCGCGTTCATCGTGGCTTCCAATGCCGTGCGATTCCCCCCGTAACTGAGGCATTACCTATCATGAAAAACCCCTCCTTTCCCCACATTTCTAGTTGGCGTATTATGAACTAGAAGGAGGCATTCAGTGAGTGAAAAGAAATTCGATGTTGTCAAACACGTAAAAAGCCTAAGTCGCGCGTCATTGAAGGTTCCCAAGGGGAAAGTGTTGCCTTCAAAGAAAAGGAAGTTGCTAGAAAAAATCGTGGACCGCGAAGGCAAGAGTTCGAATTAGGGTTTGTCGTGCCTTCGTTCTGAGACGGGCGAAGACACATTGAAATACTGGTATTTCTGTTGAAAGAGAGCCCATAATTATTATGGATCGTATTTTTCGAATTGCGGTTATCGATGACGAAAGCGAAAGCCTGGCTTCTATTTGCCGGGCTCTTAAGAAGGTGGGTTATGATGTGACTTCTTTTGAAGACGGCGAGGTTGCGCTCCGGAACCTAGAGACATTTCGGGATTTGGACTTGGTGGTTACCGATCTTAAAATGCCGCGCGTGGACGGGATCGATCTCTTGCGGGCAGTAAGAGCCATCAATTCGGAGGCAGGCTTTCTGATTGTGACGGGACATGGGACCGTAGAAACGGCTGTTTCGGCCATGAAGACCGGGGCAGATGACTATATTCTGAAGCCACTGGACTTGTTTGAACTGAGGGATCGCGTCCAGAACATCCTGGAAAAGAGGAAGACCCAAAACGAACTTCGATCTCTGCGCCGCCAGATTCAAAGCCGCTATGGGTTGGATAAGGTGGTCGGAAAATCGACAGCCATGGAAAAGTTATTGGACCAAATTGCAGTTGTGGGGCCGACTCGGGCAACAGTTCTTCTGCTTGGAGAAAGTGGCACGGGCAAGGATCTGATTGCGCACACAATGCATCGACATAGTCCTCGCAGCCAGGAAAACTTTCTACCTCTGAATTGTGCGGCTCTCAGCCCGGCTCTCCTGGAAAGCGAGCTTTTTGGTTATGAACGAGGTTCCTTTACTGGAGCTACTGAGCGCCGCCTTGGTAAATTGGAATTGGCCGATCGAGGCACGTTATTCCTTGATGAAATTGGAGAGATGCCCCTGGACATGCAGGTTAAGATCCTGAGGTTCCTAGAAACTCGCGAGATCATGCGAGTAGGAGGAGCAACCACACTCAAGCTCGACGTTCGTTTAATTGCTGCTACAAATCGAGAGCTCGAGTTGGCCGTGGAACAAGAGAAGTTTCGAAAGGACCTCTATTATCGCTTGAAAGTGGTTACCTTGAAGGTCCCGTCACTTAGGGAAAGGGCGGAAGACACCCCGCTGCTGGCATGGTATTTCCTCGATACTTTCGCAGCCGAACATCAAAAGCCGGTCCTAAAGCTTTCTCCTGAAGTCCTGGACGCGCTTGTCCATTATCTCTGGCCGGGGAATGTTCGCGAGCTTAAAAACCTGATGGAGAACCTGGTGGTTTTCTCAAAACAAGAGATGGTCAGGCTGGAAGATTTACCTGAAGAGGTGCGAAATGCTCGTGTTAAGGGGGCAGTTGATCTGCCTGGTTCCCAGACACTCTTTGAAACGTTGAACATGGATGTTATTGAAAGGCAGGCCATCGTCCAAGCATTGGAAAGGGCTGGCGGCAACCGACAGAAGGCTGCTCAGATGCTCGGCATGGGGCTGCGCACCCTGCAAAAAAAGTTAAAGGATTATGGGATGACTGAGCGATGAGAAGAATAGGGAATTTTGTAGCGGCTGGTTTTTCTCAACCAAGATGAATTAGAATATTGTATGAATTGGTTCTCCCAACCGATTTATCCCCCTTGCGCCATCGGAGAATGCTTGATGTTCGTTATTACAAGTCGGGTTAAATGGATACTCGTGGCAGGCATTTCGGGACTGCTCGGATTCTTATCGGGAAGTCTCTCCCAGTTTTCTGTCAGGCGAGTGAATCCCTTCGATCGAGTCAACTCTGGTCGTGTTGAGCAGGTGTCCTTTGCGGACGTGGCAGAGCGAGTCAATGCTTCAGTGGTCAGCGTGGTTTCGACGAAGATTGTGGATCTCAACCAGATGCACGAAGATCTGGAATTCTGGAATCCATTGAAACCTGATGAGAACACCAAGCGGAAAAGCCTGGGATTTGGTTCTGGTTTTATCCTCGAAGGACAAGGACTGATTGTGACCAATCAGCACGTTATTGATAGTTCCGCTAATGTCACGGTTCGACTCTTTGATGGCTCGGAATATCCTGCCGAAACGCTTGGGACCGATGAAGAATCGGATTTAGCGCTGATGAAAATAAAGCCCAAAAAGCGCCTCAGCACGGTAAAATTGGGGGATTCAGACAAGTTGAGAGTTGGAGATTGGGTCATGGCTGTGGGGGACCCGTTTAACTATGATCATTCGGTAACCGTAGGAGTCGTTAGCGCCAAAGACCGGAAGATTGATGACAATCCGTTTGAGCGCTACATTCAAACCGATGCTGCCATTAATTTTGGCAACAGCGGGGGACCTCTGTTTAATGCACTGGGAGAAGTGGTGGCGATCACCACTGCTATTAGCACGAAAGGGCGCAGCATCGGTTTTGCCATTCCAATCAACTTTGCCCGCAGCATCGTCGGCCAGCTGGAAGAACATGGCCGGGTGGTACGAGGCTATCTGGGTGTTACCCCGGAATCGATCACTGAGAATAATGCCAAAGTTCTGCAAATTGGATCTGCTGAAGGGGTTGTGGTTGCAGAAGTGAGCCCCTTGTCTGCAGCAGAAAGAGCTGGCATTCAGAGATACGATGTGATTACGCGAATCGATGGGCATCCAATAAAGGACAAGGATGATTTCTTCAGGAAGGTGGCACAAACGGTGCCTGGCACCGAAATCAAAATCAGCGGGATTCGCAACAGCCAGCCCGTCGAATTTGATCTGGTTGTTCGTGAACGTCCTCCTGTAGCTCACGCCAGGCTGGTGCCCGACTCTTCTCCTCTCCACTCATGGCTTCCCCCGGAAACCAAAATGGCAAGGGCGGGAATTTCAGTGCAAGAGTTAAACGATCATCATCGGAAACTTTATGGGATCGAAGGGGGCAAAGGGCTTGTCATCGTCGAGGTTGACCCGATTAGCCCGGCTGCTGATGTTGGCCTGGAAGTGGGAGATGTGGTTCTCGAGATCAACAAGCATCCAGTTGCCTCACTGATGGAGTATCGGAAGTTGATCGCAGGCTTCAAAGTCAACGACGCCGTCATGTTCTTGATTTCACGTTCGAGAAGCGGGAGCCGGATTGTGACGTTGAAACTGGAAGGGGCTTCGTAGCCGCTTCCCAGTCTGGGGCTGTGATGCTTGGGTGGTGGCCTATTGCGACTAGGCCGCAGAAGAGATGAGTTAGGCGACTTTGTAGCTTCGTTGGAGGGTGTAGACGGGGATTTCAGGGGGGCAGAATATCCTCAGAGGTACGACCACCTTCCCGATTCCCCGGCTGATATACATTTGAGTCTGCCCATCGCGAACAAAACCTTCCAGAAACTCCTGTCTCGGTTGCGTGAGAATATTCAGCGATTTCAGGTAAGGAAGCCGAACTTGGCCGCCGTGAGTATGACCAGCCACAACGAAATCGATCTGATGTTTCGATGCATGAGAGATAATCTCTGGGTTATGGGCCAGAAGAATCCGGGTCAATGAATTTGGGACACCTTTCAATGCCCTGGTAATGTCGCTTTGGCCGTAGCTGTATTCGTCGACTCCTGCCACCCAAATTGACTCCCCTTTGTTTTCGATTTTCTCGGATGCATTTCTTAACACTCGGATCCGAACTCTCTCAAGAGCATTGGTTACGGCTTCAGCATCCACTCGAAAGTCGTGATTGCCCAGGACGGCATAAACTCCAAAACGAGCCTTCAGATGCTTCAACGCCTCGCAAAGGGGAGAGATATATTTTTTTGACCAGGTGACGTAATCGCCTGTCATGACGATCAGGTCTGGCTTCTGCCGGTTGGCTAACTCGACCACTCGATAGACTGTGTTAAAGGACACATATTTGCTGTGATGAATGTCGGTGAGATGGACAACTCGAAGCCCTTCGAAGGACCGAGGCAAGTTTCGCAGTCGAACATTGTGCCGAGTGACTTCAATTTCATTGGGAGAAAGAGAGCTGGCAGGAGTTCCCAAAGAGAGGAGTGGGAGGCTGAAAGAGCTGGCTGTCTTTAGAAACTTTCTTCTGGAGACAGAACTTAATGTCATCAAGATTCCACCCCTGCGGGAAGTTTTGTTTCCAAAGCAAGCGCGGATAATATCATCCCTATGGTAAATTTCCTAATTATTTCGATTGTTTTTCAAGCACACATGGAATGTACATATATAAGCACAACAATGTCGGTTCCTGACACGCGTGGGTAATACTCGACATTTCGAGGAAAAAGGGTTCATGCATCGTTTTATTTTGATCCTCTGGCTTTTCGGTGTTGCCCTTCCAACTTTTGCGCACCAGCC
>JBGOVH010000327.1:0-4274 GCA_041478005.1 Terriglobia bacterium
ACTGGACTAGGGCTTTCATCAGAACCCAATCCAGCAGAGACCCTATTTGAGAGGAGTATCGGTTCTTCGGCAATGGAATTCCATTCTCCACATTCGGGACATTTGCCCATCCACTTGCTAAGAATGTATCCACAATTCTGACAGACGAAGGATGACTTGGGTTTAGTCATGTTAGCAGCGGGCCAGCAAAGATTAAATCGGATTCTTCCTGCATTGAATTGATGCAGACCAGGGCCCACTACGTCAACCAAGCGATCCTGATCTCTCTCTCCAGAGCCTTGAACTCGGGGTCGCCTGTTATAAGCTCAGCCTTCTTCTCTTTAGCCAGTGCAGCAGCAAAAGCGTCGGCATACGAGATCCGGTAGGTAGCTTTGAAGATAGCAGCTTGACGGGCCAGCTTGAGGTCATCAGCCACCCCTATAATATCGATCGGCAGTGAGGCGATCTCCAGTGCACGGGCATCGGCATCGGCTTGAGAAGCCCGCCTGATGGTGCTGTAGTAAATCTCTCCCCAATTCACTACGCTCAGGTAGAGCCTGTGCCTCTCCCTTGCCGCGTTATGCAGCAGCTCCTCGACGGTCTTTGCAGACGCCTCATCCTCGAAAAAGGCCACCAAGGCCCAGCTGTCAAGCACCTTGGCCGACATGTCACAACTCCCGTTCGCGCTTGCGTTCTTCCATCATTGCTTTCAAAACACCCTTTCCTCTAAGGGAGCCACGCAGGCTGCGGATGTAGGAGCGCGTGATCGGCTTGAGCAAAATCCCTTCCGGCGTGGCGCGAACAGCCGCCTTGGTGCCATTTTCAATCCCAAACTGCCTTCGGAGCCAGATGGGGATGACGATCTGACCCTTCGTGGTGAAAGTGACGGTTTCAGTTTTCATGCGTTGGCCTCCTCAACGGCTCATTCCTAAAGTCCGGCCCGCCATGAGTTAAACACAGCGGTCCTACTCACAAGATTAGTCTTACACATTTCAAGTAGTCCGTCAATCCATCACATGTAAGACCGGACAGAACCGACGCGCAGCAGGGTTCGACATAGGGCAGGTTATTCCTCAAGTCGCACTCCCAGGGGGAAGCTCCCCCACTCCAAATAGACAATGGGTGTCTCTTTGAATCCATAGCAATCGAGCAGAGGACGCAGTTTTCTTTGGGGCATCATGTAATCATGTGTGACGACGGCGTCCACCGGAGAGTGGTCGCCACCCGTAGCATAATTTTTACTGGCAGCAGATGTCAGCTCAATTAGTCCATTAACTTTCCACGTAAACCCGAGGAACCCGGCTACTAATGCCACACAAGATTTCGTAGGGAATTGTCTCGGCTAAGGCAGCTATGTCTTCCACCCGAATTTCCTGGTCCCCCTGCTGCCCAATCAGAACCACTTCGTCGTCAACCTGGACATCAGGAATTTTTGTCACATCAATCAGCGTTAGGTCCATACTGATCCTTCCAACGAATTTAGCTTTTTGATTGCGAACTAAGGCTTGGCCTCTATTTGAGAGTAACCGTATTAATCCGTCAGCGTAGCCGGCGGGCAGCACGGCAATTACACCGTCTTCAGCAGCTACATAGTCTCCCCCATAGCCGATGCGATCTCCCTTTTTCACTCGCCTTAACTGCATGATCCGAGTTTTAAAACTGAGGATGGGGCGAACAAAATCGTCGAGATCCCGCTGCAGTGGATTTACTCCGTAAAGAACTAGACCTGGTCTGACTCCATCGAACCAGCTTTCCTCAAAATTAAGTAGCGCAGCACTGTTGGCGACATGACGCCACGGTATGGAGTCAGCGACTTGTCCTAGCGTGCGAAGCAGACTCCTAAACCGCGAGATTTGGATGGAGTTCAAAGGACTTTCAGGTGTTTCAGCAGAGCTAAGGTGAGTATAAATTCCTGTGCAAAACACTTGGAGCTTGGAACTGCAGGCTTCCAAAAATGAAGCAGCACCAGTCCAATCAATGCCCAATCTGGACATTCCCGTGTCAACCTTTAGGTGGAAATTGACGGGTTTCTGGAGAAGTGTGGCTGTATGATCCAGGTCATCAACCATATCTAGGCGATAAACTGCGGGAACGACCCCACTGCGAACAATCATTTCCGCCTGATCTGACCAAAAACCGTTGAGGAGTAGGAGCGATGATTGAATTCCCGCTTCTCTCAAAGCAAGCGCTTCTTCCAATATGGCAACGGCCATCGCATCTACTTTGAGTTTCTCTAATCGTTGCGCAATCCGAACAGCACCGTGACCGTAAGCATTCGCTTTGATGACCGCCATGATTTTCACATGGTCCGGCAGAAATTTTCGAACCGCCAGGTAATTGGCCTCAAGACGACTTAGATTTACTTCGACCCATGTGGGTCGTTTCCCTTTTAAAGAATTGGGAAGACTCATTTTGGAAAGAATTCTTTTGAACAGTGGGATTCAAGCCAACTGGACGGATCCAAAGGGAACGATATCGGCGAACGGTCTTGATGAGCAAATTGCAAAGTTACAGTTTGATGTGACGACAGGACGACGACGAGGAAAACGAGCTCTCGATCACTGCTTCGCTTTGGCTTTTAGCCCAAACGAGTACACCTGGGAATTATGGTCCACGGAATAAATGCGTCCGTTGGCCACAGCCAGGCCGCTGAAGTGGACCCAGGTATCCATGGCATCACCACTTTGGTAGAGAACCTTTCCTGTCTTGGCGTCCAGAGCATAGAGCACGAAAGCGCACCCCAGATCCCTTTCCCTTCGAAAGTGTCTTCATCGTTAGAGTGCCGTGTGATGGTCTTTGTCGCCAAGTGAGTCTGCGTCGAGCAAATAAACAATGCCTTCCTTCCCGCCGACAGCAATCAAGTGATAGTTCTTGTATGCAAACCAGACGGGGCTGGTGCAGCTCATATCCCAATCGAAACGGTTTACATCACGCCAGTTATTGGGGCTGTAATAGTCTACCACATGCATATTGCGCAAAGACGAGGCAATTACGGTGCTGCCATACTTGCCGCTCAGGGGTTCGAATTCACCGTCCCCTGTCGTGGAGTAAATCCGGCCATTTTCGCCAATCACCGGTCCTCCACGGCCCCAGATTCCGGCACCACCCTTGTCTGAAATCAAAAGGTTGTGGACAACGGGTCGAAAGGGCTCCCGGATCTCCATCGCGTAGAATCCCGACTGCCCGCCACCACACCCTTGAGAGAGCGCTGTATAGACTACTCCGTCCACGAGATTAAGACTCCAGTTCTTTGAATAAGGAGGGACAAATTGAATAGGCCCGAACTTGGTTTTTCCGGTGCTGAGATCCAGCCCAATCAGTTTTCCGTCCGCAGCAATCGTGTAAACAGTGCCCGTGCTCCTATCGATTGTGGGAGTCGCATTGATTCCTTGTGGACAAAGCCAATGATCTTCGTTCTTGGGTAACACGTAGCTTTCAAAATTCCGGCTCCACACCAAGCTTCCGTTCTCAGCATCCACGGCGAAGAAATTGTTAGCACTTCCAGCCACATATACGAGAGTCTTAATTCCTTGAGCCGTGGGTACCTCAGAAGCAACCAATGGAGCCGTTAAAGCTGTGAGTGCCCGGGGGTCGTTCTTTAGCTGAGTTTTCCACTTCAATTCCAAGCCTGATACGTTCTCATGGCTTAGTGTTTTTTCCTCAAATGCCCAACCTGAGCGCTGAGGATCGTGAGCAAAGGTAAGCCAATCTCCCGCGATAAGAGGGGATGAGAAGCAGAGGCCCATTCCAAGTAACAGGGATGATGCAATTTTCATTCTTCCGCCTGTTTGCATTTCTGTCCAAACGAGACGTGACTCACTCTTTGACTTATTCCGAATTCAAAATGTAACATACACGAGATGAGGTCCCCCAGATGTATCCAACTGAAATCAATTTGCAGGAGGCTTTCTTTTTGAAGTCCGGAGCGAGCCTTGGGGATTTTTTTCTTTCTAGGATTTCTCGTGACGTTCCAAGAAATTGTGAAAGCGGAAGACCTGGGGTTCAGATATAACTCGCAACTGCATGCCTGTTTTGATAGTACAGGAAAGCAAGGATATAACCCAAACTTTCACGGTGAGTGTGGAAATTTGAAGGATGCAATTCTTGCAAAGGTTATTGGGCAAAGCAAGAGTTTTGCTGGTGCAAATCTGTATGGAGTTGATCTCACTGGAGCCAACCTGAAGGGCTCCAACCTGGTTGGCGTCGATCTAACAAACGCGAATCTGGTGGACACAAGTATCGAGGAAGTTGATTTAACGGGGGCCCGCCTGATAGGCGCAAAGCTGCTGAACGTA
>JBGOVH010000563.1:0-2806 GCA_041478005.1 Terriglobia bacterium
AATCCATAGTCGCCCAAGCGTTTTTGCAGTTCCTCCTGAGTTAGCCTCACCACCTGGGCCTTGTCCTTTCCCAAGAAATTGACAATTTCCGTTCGACCAACAATCTCTTGCAGTGCCTGCCGGATGCTTTGCTTCACGAAGCCGTGGGTGATAAATCCGATCTCAGTTCGAAAGGAGCTATAGAGAAAAGGAACCTTGGTTGGATCCAATTCGAAAGAGATCGAAACATCACAACTGATAGGCTGGCCTTCCACCGAATTGACATTGATCTCTTCATTATACGGATTTCCTTCACGGTCTGTGCGGGTCAACACGAGGGTTTGCATGAAGACAGGATACTCCAGAATTTCCTGGAAAACCGGCCATTTGAAGCGAAAACCTACTCCTACAGGAACGGGATCCACCCCACCGCCGCTCCGACGGATCAAAACCCCCACATTGCCAGGGCTAATGAAGACAATGCAATTGAATAGCAAGACAATGCCGGCAATCGCAGCCGCTGCAATTCTGATGATCCTTCCGAGATTCTTGTTTCTTTGAATGTATTCAATGTCCATGGCGTCCTCTTCTAAAAACAAATGGTTGAGTCCTTCGATTCGTAATGATTAAGTTAACCCATCTCCTTTCCCAAATAAACGAAAAACGACCAGCACGTATTCTTTGCCAGCCATAATACCCTTGACTTCTCCTCACCATTGATCTCCTCCATATGGCAAATCTGAAAAGGAGCTTGGTCTTGTTTTCATGCCCAACAAAACCATTGCATCTAGTCAAAAAAATTGGTTGTTGTCCCCAGAGCGATTCTGTATAGTGAGAATTACTTGATTGGGTTTTTGTAATTTAATGCTGGTTAGAAAGCTACAAAACCGTCAATTTTTGTGGCTTTTTTTGTTTTGGGGATGGTTACGAAATCTGAACAAGAATTTCAAAAAAGGAATGAATTATGAAAGAAAGAGGAACCGTCAAGTGGTTTAACGACGCCAAAGGTTACGGTTTTATCCAACGCGAGTCCGGCCAGGATGTATTTGTACATCACTCTTCCATCCAAGCCGAGGGGTTCAAATCGCTCAGTGAAGGTCAGGCAGTGGAATTTACTGTTGCCAAAGGGCCCAAAGGTCTGCAGGCCCAGGATGTCGTCAAGGTCTAGCCCTGTGCGGGCTTCTCTATAGTCGGTTACCAAATACCAGGTTTAATGGAAGCCCCTTCTTCCCAACGCTTGGGAGATCTTGATGCTCTGAAGCTCTCTCAGTCACAATGAGGCCAATATCATGTCAAAATTATATGTTGGAAATTTGCCCAGAAATGTCACAGAGAACACCCTGGCAGAGTTTTTCCAGGCGGCTCAGTACCCCGTGGAAAACATCAAACTCATCCGCGATCTGGATAGCGGTGTTCCTCGTGGATTTGCTTTTGTTGAATTGCCTGAGGGAGTGGATGTCTTGCAGGCAATCCAGAAACTTAATGGACAGCCACTTGAAGGAAGGCAGCTTGTCGTCAGTGAGGCCAGGCCCCAGAAAGCGATGGGCGGTGGCACCGGTGGTGGAGGAAAACGCTTCGATAACCGGGGTGGTGGCGGCGGTTTCAAAGGCCGCGGAGGCCGTGGAGGTGGTGGCGGTGGTGGCGGCAGACAGAGATACTAATCCACCAGTCTCCGGCCATTGCACTACTCCTCTGCAAAAGCGTTGTAAAGCGACACGAGTGACATGACAAAAATGAGAACCGCAATCAGAAAGAAAAGTGGCAAGGAAATTGGTGTCATACCGGCAAGAGACCACACTTCCAGCCAAGTCCGATTCAACCGAGACACCCAGTTATTCACTTGCTTCCAGTGTCCAAGAACTAAATCAATCAAAACCAGAATGGCTATTCCATAGGCTGCTTTTTGGAAGGTTTCTAAGGGCTGCATCACCTTTCGGGCTGCAGCCCTTTTTTGCAAGATCTGGGCCTTCAACCATAGAGCTCTTGCATCTGGAAAGGAAGCAGGTTGTAGAGCAGCAGCCAAATCCAGCATCCAGCCTGAGACTTGAACAACTTCCTGACAGAGGGAGCAACCCGCAACATGATCCCGAAGACGCGGATCCCAGTGACCGTATCTAACCGCATTCGCAACAAGATGTTCGCTGGCACAACTAGCATATTTCATAATTTTACTCCCGGCTCAATTCCACTTTGTCTTAAGAGTTGAGCCAGTTTTTGCCGGGCCCGAAACAGCATGACACGAATGCTTTTCTCTTTCAATCCCAGAGCGCCAGCAATTTCGCGATGCTCTTCCCCTTCTACGTAGGCCAGCCAAAGAAGAGACCTCTCGATAGGCTTTAGATTCTGAAAGATTCGTGATGTGTCCCAACCCAGAATGGCTCTCTCAGCCATATCTTGACTCGAAAAAGTAGTCGTCTCCTCCGTAGCGACTTCATCGAATTGGCTTTTGACAACCCATTGCCTTTCGCGCTTAGAATGGCGCCAGTGGTCGGTTACCAGGTTGGTAGCAATCCTAAAGAGATAGGCCCTCTGTAAGCGTTCTTCCGGTTTCAAGTCAGGGGCCTGTAGAAAACGAACGTAAGTATCTTGAAGAAGATCATCTGCCAACGCACGATCGCCACAGAGCCGATAAAGATAGGCCCACAAAGGACGCGCCGTTCTTTTGTAAAAGGCCTGAAACTCTGATTCATCCATCAAGCACTGCGCCTGTGGCCTGGAATCGGCCAAAGAATCGTCGCCCGCCAGCACATTGTCCATGATTATTTCAGACCCAATCATCACCTGGAACAAACCGCATGCAGCGAGCCGGGTGGAGCGGGCGCTCCGG
>JBGOVH010000294.1:0-4572 GCA_041478005.1 Terriglobia bacterium
CCGGGGTTGGTTTCGTAATGGCACGTCAACCACGGGTTCCGCTAGCGCTTCGCCCGTGGCTATTCACATTCAACCCCTTTGGGGTTCGATTTGGCTTAAGTTGACACCACCGCCATTCGCGTCAACCCTGGGCTGATTTGTCAATCCCCTTCGGGGGAAAATCATGGAATCGGTTGAAAAACTTAAAGCCAAATTACTGCGCCGTGTGGGCGAAGCCATTGCAGACTTCAAAATGATCTCGGACGGTGACAAGATCATGGTTTGTCTCAGCGGCGGCAAGGACAGTTATACACTATTGACTCTGCTGCGTGACCTGCAACCCCGGGCTCCTGTTCAGTTCGAGTTGATAGCAGTGAATCTTGACCAGAAGGAGCCAGGATTTCCAAAAGACTTATTGTCTGAATATCTAAAAAGTATCGGGCAGGATTATCGTATTATTGAAAAAGACACCTATTCGATTGTGAAAAGCAAAATTCCTGAAGGACAGACGACTTGTTCTCTCTGTTCCAGATTGCGGCGTGGGATCTTGTACAATGCCGCAGTCGAATTGAATTGCAATAAGATTGCCCTTGGCCACCATGCGGACGATATTCTGGAAACTTTCCTGCTAAATCTGTTTTATGGCGGTACACTCAAGACGATGCCACCCGTTTTGCGCAGCGATGATGGACGCAACACCGTCATTCGCCCGTTAGCTTACTGCCGAGAGGCGGAGGTGGCCCGTTTTGCAGAGCAGATGAGATATCCCATAATCCCATGCGACTTGTGTGGCTCTCAACCTAATTTGAAAAGGCAGTGGATAAAACGTTTGATTGAAGAATTGCAGGATGAGATTCCAGGGATTCGAGATTCGATGATGGCTGCACTTGGGCATCTTGTGCCTTCCCATTTGCTGGATGCGCGGTACTTTGATTTCAATGCATTCTCTAGCCAGACAGGGGATGTCGCTGCTGAAATGGATGCAGTCTTCCAAGCAGTGAATGACTATTCAGTTCGTAGATATGTAGACGTAAAAATGCAGGTGTAATGACAGGCATTCCTGCCTGTCAAAATTTTCACCGAAACGGCTGAAGATAGGCAAGAATACCTGTCTCCACAGGAAATGTCCAAACTCCATAAAGTCACTTTGTGACTCTGTGGCTTCAAATCGTGAGGATTCGCATTGGGTGAGTGTCTAAAGCCCTCCCAGGGCAAGTGTCGAGCCTTCTCGTAGAGATGACTGATATTGGCTCTTGCCTGGCTAAAATCAAGTCACGCCGATGAAAGGAGGACAAACAGCGATGCAACATTCAAAGGGATTCTTACAAATTGTTGATGATGCTAAGTCGAGAATCCGAGAGATTTCTGTTGCAGAGACACTCAGGAAGTTCGATGCAGGTGATAACTTCCAGTTCATAGATGTCCGCGAAGACCATGAATGGAGCCAGGAACATGCAAAAGGGGCCCGACACCTGGGAAAGGGGATCATCGAGCGTGATATTGAATCCTTGATCCCCGATCATGACACGGAAATCATCCTGTATTGTGGAGGGGGTTATCGCTCCGCTCTGGCTGCTGATGCTCTGCAGAAGATGGGCTACCCAAACGTTCTTTCCATGACGGGTGGCTATAAGGAATGGGTTAAACAAGAAAGCCCGGTAACCCATCAACCTGAACTCAAGAGCTGAAATTCCCCGAGAGCAACGCGTTAGTCACGGGGGCAAAGCTACAAAGGGTGGAGCGGGCGCTCCCGCGCACGCTGGGTGAACGTGCGACGGAGCGCCCGTTCCACCCCCGTAACTAACGCATTACCCCCAAGAATAAAAAAATGCCGGATGCTTTGGTTCGCAAGGTTCGTGAGGTGCTGAGCTCAGACCTGGCCTGCTGACCCGCGAATTCTTTCACAGCTTCTGAGGCCTTACTCTGCTATACTTTCTCCGTTGTTTTCACAATCTAAAAGAAAGGAAGGACCACCCATGCTGAAACAAATGACAATCGCCAGCCTGCTCACCCTTGCCATGGCAAGAGTTCCAGTGGCAGCGGCTGAGCTAAAGCCGGGGGACGCTGCGCCAGGCTTTTCGCTGCCAGGTTCGGATGGCAAGACATACAATCTGGCCGATTTTAAAGGCAAGCAAGTGGTGGTGCTGGCTTGGTTTCCCAAGGCATTCACCGGAGGGTGAACTGCAGAATGCAAGTCATTCCGTGAGAATGGCAAAGCGCTGAAAGAAACCAAAGTTGCCTACTTCACCGCCAGTACCGACTCCCCGGAAGAGAATAAGCGATTTGCAGAATCTTTGAATGTGGATTATCCCATCTTGAGCGACCCCGGAAAGAGTGTTGCTCAGGCCTACGGAGTGGTTCATGAGGGTAGGCAGGTTCCTGAGCGTTGGACTTTTTACATTGGTAAGGACAGTAAGATCCTTTATGTGGAGCGGCAGGTGAATGCTGCTAAAGCTGCCGAAGATGCGGTGAACAAACTCAAGGAATTGAAGATTCAGTGACCTGCGAAGTTAAATGCCTTTCTGCTGTAGAAAACATCGATCCCCTTCAGGATGAGTGAACGTTGACAGATGGCTCGTGAAACGTGATGCGTGAATCGTGACAACCAAAGTCACTCATCACGCTTCACGTTTCAATTACTCTACTATCATTTCCTTCCGACGAGATCCTTCAGTAGACATTCCGTTTTAGTCATTGCCATTCGGATGATTTTCTCTACCCTTGCCGATGCTTTCCCCGAAAAAATTAATCGATTGTATTCTGCCCGTGACGTTGCAGTTGCACGCGGAGAGAGAATCCTGGACTTCATCTCGGGCAACGTCAGCCAGCACGGGATAGTGTACCCGGAACAAATATTGAATGACGTGTTGCTGGCGGCAGTCCCTCAAATGCGAGTCTACCGGCCGGACTCCATTGGACAGCCAGCTACACGGCAGGCTATTTCCAACTATTACGAGGCTCAAGGTGTGCGTCTAAAGCCGGAAGAAATTCTCGTTACTCCGGGAACCAGCATCTCCTATTTCTATTGTTTCAAGCTAATGGCTAACGGCGGGGACGAAATCCTTTGTCCGAGTCCTTGTTATCCTTTGTTCGAAACCATTGCTCGACTTTGCGATGTTCAGTTGACCTTTTACCCCCTGAAGGAAGCGCATGATTGGGAAATTGATCTAGACTACCTGGAATCGCGTCTCACCAGCAAAACGCGCGCTATTGTCGTCATCTCACCGCACAATCCAACCGGAAAGGTGGCTTCTGAAGAACAGCTGCAAAGTCTGGCTGAGATCGCCCAGCGTCATCACTTGCCGATCATCGCAGATGAGGTATTTAACGAATTTCTGTTTGAATTTCAAACCCTTCCGCGTCCGGCAGAGACTCGTGCTCCACTGGTTTTCACTCTGAATGGACTCTCAAAAATGATGGCCTTGCCTGGAATGAAACTGGGATGGATGGGGGTGAGCGGGGATCCGACCCTGGTTAAGAAATCGATGCACGCCCTGGAAATGATCTCTGATACTTTTCTGCCAGTCAATGAACTCGCGCAGTTCATCACGCCCGAAATCCTGAAGCGGGGGGGAGAATTTCTTGCTCATTACAAAAGATGGGTCCGCCAGTGCAGGGACATAGCTCTTGAAGCTGTTTCGCACTGCCGGAGTCTCGAATGCATTCCCCCTTCCGGGGGATTCTACCTCACTGCCAGGATACTGGGGCCAGAGCGTGACGAGGACGATTGGGTCACTGACATTCTCAATCAATGCAAAGTTCTGGTCCATCCCGGCTACTTCTATGAAATTCCCCCCACCCACTTTGTCATGACCTTCATCCAGGAAATTGATTCATTGCGAGAAGGGCTGGCAAGAGTGTGTGAGTTTTTAGACTCAGATAGAGGCAGAGTGAAGTGACGTTAATAAAACGCCGATGATGTAACATTAGAGAGGAATGAAAGTAGACCTAATGAAACTAAAGATGGAATTACATTCCCACACGGATTTCGATCCGGTGGATTGGATTGAATATTCAGCAAAAGATCTTATTGATGAGGCCGCAAGGCAAGGAGTCGAAATACTGGCCATTACCTGCCACAAGTCACTGGAATGGTCGAAGTCGTTAGAAGAGTACGCCAGTTCGGCAGGCGTGATGCTGATCCCTGCAGTGGAGGCCAGCATAGAAGGCAAGGATGTTTTGATTTATGGAATCCAGAATTATACCCACCCAATGACTTTTGCACAACTGCAGGCAATGCGCGCAATGCACCCCGACGTGCTGACCATTGCCCCCCACCCCTTTTATCCGAGTAAGTCCTGTTTGGGCAAGAAGCTATTCCAATACCATGACTGCTTCGATGCGATCGAATATTGTCATTTTTATACCCGACAAGTGAATTTTAACCAAAAGGCTGTTGACGCGGCAGGCAAGCTTAAAAAGCCCATGATTGGAACTTCGGACATACACTTTCTGAGCCAGATGGGCAAAACCACTTCGAGTGTGATTGTTCAAGAAAAAAGTCTTCCCGCCATTATTAAGGCAATCAAAGCTGGACGGGTCGAATTGAACACAGCTCCCCTGGAATGGATTGAGCTCGGGCAGTTACTTGCC
>JBGOVH010000161.1:0-6075 GCA_041478005.1 Terriglobia bacterium
GCATTCTCCTGTATGACCAGGCTGGCTGAGGTGTGCTGAATGAAAAGTGTACAAATTCCCTCCTTGAGGCCTGATTCGTGAACGACAGCTTCGACCTGGCCTGTAAATTCATGAAGACCCTGGCTTGAGGCAGGGACAGAGATGATCTTGATCATTTAGGAAAATGACGAATGGCCGAAATCGGAATCTTATTTTGCCAACCAAGGTTTGGCCAACAAGTGAAGGCCAAGGATGAGACTCACCAGAATTGCTGAGAGCAGGCAATAATCGCAGTAAGCGCCCAGAACATAAGCTTGCACAAAGACAAGGTACCCAGTAAATGCAAATGCTGGGACAGCCGCCGCGAAGGAAAAGCGCAAAGCCTTTTCAAAACCAAAAAGCGCGAATAGACTGGTTGCCGCAACCGTGACATAGAAACTAAGACCCAGCCAGGCTATTGGAATCCCGAAAATCCTGGAAAAAGGACTGTTCAGTACCTGCTCACAGCCACCCGCGAACCCGCACGGGATCACAAAACCCTGCGCACTATGAAGGGTGACGTAGGAAGAATCAACTATTCCGGCAAAAGCGGCCGGAAGAAGGATTCCGCTGATCATCACAACTCTCTTCATTGAGCGGACTTAATCGCTTGTGCAATGATTTCTTCAAATTCGGTATCACTCTTAACCGATTGTAAGAGCGAGCCGTTTAGAAAAAATGTAGGGACGGATCTAACCTGAGCAACTTGTCCCTCGAGCATGTCTCGGAAGATTTTGTTACGCAGGTCATTGTCGAGCATATCCATCCTGAATCTTTCTACATCCATCTGCAAATCGGCCGCATACTTTAGAAAAAAGGTCGTGACATCTGGGATGTCTGACCATTCGCGCTGTCGTGAAAACAAAAGGTCATGCATCTCCCAAAACTTAAATTGTCGACCGGCAGCCTCGGCAGCCAGGGCTGCCAGCATGGCGTTGCGATGGATACCGTCCATAGGATATTGTTTAAACACCACCTTGAGACCTTTCCCGTATTTTGCCAGAACTCCAGAAACCTTCAATCGAGCCCCGGAACAGGAAGGACACTGAAAGTCGCCAAACTCCACGAGCACTGTCTTCGCGGACAAGTCCCCTTTGGCCCAGCCCTCAGAGATGATCACCGGCTTACCGTTCAGATTCGGGAAGGGAGCAGGAGAGGTAGACGGGCTGTTTCTCCCATTGCGATGCAACAGGAAAAGAGCAGTTCCCACAGCAGCCACGACTACTACCAGCAAGGCTATCAGCGGTTTGACCATGGATCGGCCTGAATTACTCAGTCTTTTACGGACTCTCAAAAGGGAATCATCCTTTTCATGATCTAAGACCATTGGCATCGGTTCTTCAACTCTAAGAAATCGTTCATAAATTGAATGCTAATATTCCAGCCTCTATGGAAGAATTGCCTGTGGACCGAGGGTGATATCATCAGAACTACCGCGGATTCCATCCGACCCCAGAGATAGGATTTCGTAGGAGCTGACTGTCGAAGAATTCAAAATCAACTCCCGGTTCCAGCCATCGTAGCGGATGACCTCTGCCATGTAAGCTGGGAACAAAACGTCTGTGAGCTTAACCATATCTTTGGTCTCAGGGTAAGAGCCGGTCTTTTCTTTATACTTCTTTAGGGCCTCTTGCAAACGCTGCAGGCTTTCCCGGGTCATCCGAACCTTGACTTCGTTCAAAGCCGCTTGAAAGGCTTTTATCTCCATCCAATTGCGATCACCGAGCCGGATCGCGTTTACCTTCCAATCCTTTCCTTTGGATTTCGACAGTCGAAACGCGAGAGTAATATTTGCTTCAGCCACCGCCTGGTCTTCGCCAGAGTGAACGATCTTTTCCACTTGAATCTGCTTGTCATTAAATTCGGCAAGTCCAAGTTCCTGAATCTTCTCTCGGGCTTTGTCCTGATTCAGCCTTCGTGAGGCTCCACAGGCAGCCAGGGGACCAATACAAAGGACCAAGAGGATGCAAAGTCGTTCTCTCATGCTGCATTTGATCGTATGAAGAGTCCGGCTTGGGTGTCAAGCAAACTCTTAGTAATGCCTCAGAAGGCGTGAAAGATTAGATGTAGCGGTGGTCTGACCGGCGAACCCCTTTGTTTCCGCCATCAAAACCGGTGCTCACAGAGCGCCGCTACAATTTTTTTACAGCCTCTGGAATCGACCGGGAGAAAAAATGCATCCAGTCCATGATTTGAATGCACAAGCAGGCAAAGAAGGACGGTGAAGGGAAAGGGAAAGGGAGAATAGAGAAGGAGAAGGGCCGAGAGCTATTGCAGTGATCTTAGAAAAGCCGCAAGCCTCTCATTGAATTTCTTCGGATCCTCCAGGAAAAGTGCGTGCCCTGCTCCTTCGAAAATCACGAGCTGCGCTCCCGATATTTTGGTTTTCATAAACTCACCTACGTCCTTGCCTTCAGTGGTCATGAAGAGGAGGGTTGGAACTGAAATTTTCGACAAGTAAGGGCGACGATCAAATAGAAAATAGTCGAACCCCAAGACAGTTGAGACAGTGGTCGGAGTGCGCAGCGCTTCTTTCTCTATCCACTCCAATTCTGTGTCCGAACGGTCGGTCTTAAACATCTGGTCTACGAAAGCTCGAGTTTGGGCCGTGCGTTGATTTTCAAACTCCATTAAAAACTTATGAGACTCCTCGGGAGTCATCCCATAAGGCCAATCTTCTTTTTTCAGCAAGCAGGGATAGCCATCCACTAAGACCAGGGCTTTCAGATGATCATTCCCATAGAGATTGACGTACTCGAGCAGAACGGCAACTGCCATCGACCAGCCTACGACTGTGACACCGTCGAGATTCAGAGTCTCAATGAGCTTCCGCAGGTCCTTGGCTTGTTGCTGAAGACTATTGCCAGCCAAAGCTTTACTAGAGTTCCCCTGGCTGCGGGGATCCATCACCAGCACACGGTGGGTCTTTGAAAATGCGGTAACCTGCTCTTTCCAAATCCCTGAGGTCATGGTCCAGCCTGGAATGAAAAGGAGCGGGTCACCTTCCCCCGAGGACTCATAAAAGATCTTTATCTGGGGGGCGACTTCAATCAACTCGGAATGCGCCGGAGAGGAAAGAAAGACAAGGGACAGGAGGCAAATTGTGTATTTCAGGCAAAAGACTCTGGACACACAGCCAACAGATAGAAACGAACATGAATGAACATGAATCCTTCGAGGCTTTCTCTTCATTCAGCTCTAGGTTAGTAAGACATTTGCATCACTTCTTCGCTTGGTGTTCCAATTGGATCCTAATTCCGTCTTCGACCCGAGCGGACACTTCGTAAGCAGACTGGATATATTTTCGAAAATCCTCGGGCACCTTTTCCAGCGCTAGAATCAAAGAGAAGTTGTACTTCTTGACAGCCTTCGACAAAGTCGTGGTCAATTTCTTCTTGCTTTTTGACTTTGTCTGCGCGTTGGCTATGCAATCCTCAGCGCCACTGACAGCAGTACGAAACCCCAGGGCAGACTTTCCGGCATTTTCCTTTTGTTGTTTTGTACAAGCAGAGAGAAGGTCTTTGAGCCGTGCAGACGCAATTTCCAGATAAGTCTTAAACTGTTCTTCGGGATCTTTTGCTTTCTGCAAAGCGTCCTTTTCTGCAGTATCCAAGCCTTCTTCCCTGGAGGTTTGAGCAATGAGCTGATGTCTATGCTGGGAAGGTTGCAATGTAATCAAGATCAAGAAAAGCAAGATTGACTTGAAAAGAGTTCTCTCTGTCATCATAATTCCTCTAAACCCCAGACTCACTCATGCTTATCGCTCTTTCATCGGAACATAGGGTGAAGGATACTCTGGACCTAAATATTCGGCGCGAGGGCGAATGAGGCGGTTGTTCCCGAGCTGTTCGAGTATATGCGCAGTCCAGCCGGAAATCCGGCTTACTGCGAATATGGGAGTAAAGAGATCCACCGTAATGCCCAACGTGTAATAAACAGTTGCCGAATAAAAATCAACATTGGCGTTAAGCTTCTTTTCCCGCGTCATGGTTTCTTCAATGATTTTTGACATCTCAAACCACTTTCCATTTCCGGAATTCATGCAGAGATCGTGGGACATTTTGCGAAGGTGAGTCGCTCTTGGGTCCTCCGTTTTATAAACTCGGTGGCCGAACCCGCTGATCTTTTTCTTGTTGGCCAGAGCGTTCTGCAAGAATGGTCTTACTTTTTCCACTTCTCCAATCTCCGCAAGCATACGCATGACCTCAATATTAGCCCCTCCATGAAGCGGGCCCTTTAAGGTGCCGATTGCCGACGTCGTCGCGGAGTGAACATCAGACAGGGTTGCTGCCGTCACACGAGCGGCAAATGTTGAAGCATTGAGTTCGTGGTCTGCATGGAGAATCAGCGCCACATCCAGGGCCTTTTCGGCTGTTTCATTGGGTTTCTTGCCGGTCAGCATATAAATGAAATTGGCTGCGTGTCTCAAGGAAGGATCAGGAGGAATTGGATCTCTAGCGTTGCGAATTCGATCGGTGGCCGCTACGATGGAAGCAACTTGCCCTGTCAGCCGGTAGGCTTTTCGCAAATTAGCTTCGGTATCGTTGGCGCTATTGTCTGGGTCATAGAGTGAAAGTGCTGAGACAGCGGTTCTCAAAACATCCATCGGACCTGCATCTCGAGGGAAAGATCTCATCAATTGAAAAACCGGCTGCGGCACAGCCCGGTTTGAAGCTAGATCATGGGTTAACTGGTCCAATTCATTTTGCCTGGGGAGCCTGCCAAACCACAGCAGGTAACAGACTTCTTCGAAACTTGATTTCTCAGCGAGTTCATGAATATCAATGCCTCGATACGATAAAACCCCCCGGTCCCCGTCAATAAAGCAAATGGATGAAGTTGCGGCAACGACATCTTGCAATCCTTCTTTGAACGTGGACATAGCGACTCCTGGCGTGGGGACAGTGAATTGGGTCCTTTTTTTTACCAGTCTAGCAGAGGCAAGAAAGACTCGTTAACACTTCAGACCATGTGAAATTCTAATCTAAACTCAAAGACTCTGAAAAGAGATTAATAGCGCCGTTTGAAGTTAACCAAAGACAAGGCATGCTTCAATTGTCGGTTAAAAGGTTGGAAGAATTTATGAAGTAACTCCAAAGGGGCTTAATTAAAGCTGGGGGTCTTAGCAGAAGACCCCTGGCGTAAGGCGGGTTGCTTACCCACTTGGGTGAGGGCCGCGGTAATAGTCCCAATGTAGATTTTTGCCTTTAGTTGCACGGGCACCTTGGCCTTGTCGTTGGTTACCCAGACAAACATTCTTCCCTTGCTCTTAAAAAGACCCCCAAACACCTTGGGTTCTAGGCGAAGGGTCTGAAATGTGCCCGCAGGGGTCTTGATCTCTTCCTGAGCCTGCACCTCAACCACGACATTGTAAGTTCTCCCCCCGTCATTTATGGGGAAGTTGACCTGCTCACCTACTTTCAGACTGAGTGTTCTGACCAAGTAAAGGGATGAGATGACATCCTGGACGCAAACGGGAATTGGAGCGTTTGCCCGCTTCGCTGGCAGATCGGGCCGGCTCAGGTCCTTGTCTTCCATAATTGCACTTTTGGTTTTGGGATCAAATGTGACAACCGTATTTCGCTGCCGCCGCCCTTCCAGAATGTTTTTCACAATTCTGCGAGAACAAAGGTCAACTGCATGAAAAGTGGATTCAAAGATATCCACCACTTTAAATAATGAAGAAACGATTCCTGTCGAGCGAACCGTAGCCGTGACTCTGTAAACCTCTTCATTTTGGAACATAGACTTATCCATAAGGGTCATTGTCGCAATCCCGGCATCGAATATCTTCCAGCTCACGTTGTAACTTAACTTCTCGCCAACTTCGAAAGGATTTGCCGATTGTGGAATGCTCGTCCTCTGGGTAAGCAGGGAAGGTCTCGGTGATTCCACTCCTTCGAGGATATTCAAACTAAAAAAACAGACGAAGCATAGGGGGCAGAACATCATTAAGAATTTTCCAAGAGCTGCAAAACGCATTCTCCCCCTCAAGATGTGCGAATTTTGAAGACTAATAAGCCTACGGCGGCAAGAAAACCTACAAGGGCCTGATAC
>JBGOVH010000384.1:0-3968 GCA_041478005.1 Terriglobia bacterium
CGTCCTGGAGTCATTCTTTCTGTTTCAAACTTTTGAGTCATTGCAGGAGGTTCATATGCAGGAGACACAGGTGAAAGATACCGGAGCAGAACGGCGAAATTACGCTCGGGAGCGCACCCATATTGAAGTCGAAATTTCCAAGGATTTCAAGCACGCCTCTGGAACGATGGAATATTTGAGTTTCGGCGGAGCGTTAGTGAGCCTGTCAAAGCCCTTCATTAAAGATACTATGATCCAGATCAAGTTCGACATTCCAGGAGAGCTCTCCTCATTCCGGGGCAAAGCCAAAGTCGTTTGGGTCCAGAAAGACAGAGCGATGGGTATCCAGTTCGTCGATTTGTCTTCCTCTGAAAGAGTCAAGCTGGAGAGACTGTTGAGCCATTGAGCTCTTTTTTCGTGTCGAATCGGTCTGCAATTCGAAACTTGTGACGTCTTAGGCCTAACGTTCTCCACAGAAGCGAGCACTGTGTTTCAGTTTTGATCACAACTCTTTAATCGATGTTGCCCCCTCACCCGGCCTGCGGCACCCCCTCTCCCCCGATTGGGGGAGGCTGTGAAATATTGGCCGTAGCTGCGGTTTGTGACCGCCGCACCCTTTCCTTCTCAACGGCTTGGCCGGTGCTCATAGAGCGCCGCTATAATTTTCTCACGGCTTCGGGGCAAGGGAGTAGGTTTAAACAGTTGTCTCCCCTGTCGCATGTTGTAACCCTTATCTTCTTGACGCTGTTTCTTGGCAAAGTCTATCATTTCCATTTTGGGGTTAGACGAAATTTCTGTCTGTATGAGTTGGCTCAAAAATGGGAATCGACAAGATCGTTGTCAGGGGCGCACGCCAGCATAATCTCAAAAACATCAGCGTTGAAATACCTCGCAACAAACTAACCGTCATTACGGGATTGAGTGGATCTGGAAAGTCCAGTCTGGCTTTCGACACCATCTACGCTGAGGGCCAGAGGCGTTATGTGGAGTCATTGTCTGCTTATGCTCGCCAGTTTCTGGATCAATTGGAGCGGCCCGATGTAGACTCAATCGAGGGACTCAGTCCGGCCATATCGATTGAACAGAAGACCACCAGCCGCAGTCCGAGGTCCACTGTGGGTACGGTTACAGAGATCTACGACTATCTTCGGCTCCTCTACGCTTCCATTGGTATCCCTCATTGCCACAAGTGCGGCCGGCTGATTGCCAAGCAGTCGACCAAACAAATTCTGGAGAATATCAAAGGTCTGCCTGATGGCGAACGGATCATGGTCCTGGCTCCTATTGTGCGAGGCAGGAAAGGTGAGTTTAGACAGTTATTGGAAGATCTGGGCCGAGATGGATTTCTTCGCGCTCGTATTGACGGAATCCTTCGCAGTCTGGATGAAAAGATCCGTCTGGACAAGGCGCGAAATCATAGCGTCGAGGTGGTCGTTGATCGGATCCTCATTAAAGGGGGGATTGAAAAGCGATTGGAAAGTTCCATCGAAGTAGCCATGAAACTGGCCAAGGGAGTGGTCCTCATTGCCGTGGTCAACGGAGAAGAGAAGCTCTACTCAGAGAAGCTAGCCTGCGTCGATTGTGGTATTTCGATCCCGGCGATTGAGCCCAGGACATTTTCTTTCAACAGCCTCTATGGATCTTGCCCAGATTGTTCGGGAATAGGCCATAAGTTCGAATTCGATCGGGACAGGATTTTTCCTGATCCTTCCAAATCCATCCTAAATGGGGGACTCGCTCCTTGGAGTGATGGACTTCTCCCCGCTCAGGTCCGCCATTTCTTAGACCAGGTATCCAGCTCCTTTAAGATTGACCTCAACCAGCCCTTTAGCGGCTTATCCAGCAGAGTTCAAAGCGCCATCTGGAACGGGCTGAATCCTCACAAAAGTTCGGAAAGTGGGGTTCTCAAGATTCTTCGGAAGATTTATTCCTATGAATATGAAGATACCCAGCGCTATGAATCTTACATGGTTACAAAGGCCTGTACCGCCTGCGGTGGGAAACGGTTGCGCCCGGAAAGCCTGGCCATCAAAATCGCAGGGTTGTCCATCGCAGACCTGACAGCCCTGCCGATAAGCTCTACAGTCAAGATTGTGCAAGAGATCCAGCTCAGCGAGCGTGAAAAACTGATTGCCGGTCGCATTGTCCATGAGGTGATTGAACGTCTCGAGTTTTTGCGGGCAGTGGGGTTGAATTACCTCAGCCTGTCACGGTCAGCTGCAACCTTGTCTGGCGGAGAGGGGCAGCGTATTCGCCTGGCCACTCAAATTGGTTCCAAGTTGCGTGGGGTGCTCTATGTCCTGGATGAACCTTCCATTGGACTGCACAGCCGGGATAATCAGCGGCTGTTGAGCATGCTCGAGCAGTTGAGGGACCTTGGGAATACCGTCCTGGTGGTGGAACACGATGAGGAGACCATCCACAGAGCAGATTTTGTACTAGATCTCGGGCCAGGGGCTGGCAAGACAGGCGGAGTGGTGATCGCGCAGGGAACGGCTGAGCAGATTTCCAGGAATCCACGATCTCTGACGGGCCATTATCTTTCTGGCGACATGAGCATCCCAGTCCCAGCGATTCGCCGAAAACCAAATGGCAACGCGCTGATCATCAGAGGAGCTTGCCACAACAACCTTAAAAACATTGAGGCCAGTTTTCCGCTCAGTGTCCTGACCGTGGTGACAGGGGTTTCAGGGTCGGGAAAATCTTCGCTGGTGAATGACATCCTATATCGATCGCTGGCCAGGCGTCTCTATCGATCACTCGATGAACCGGGAAGACACAAAGAGATTCAGGGAGTTGAGTTCATCGACAAAGTGATAGAGATTGATCAGTCACCGATCGGCCGGACACCTCGATCGAATCCAGCCACTTACACAGGTCTCTTTACACCTATTCGTGACCTTTTTGCTACTTTGCCTGAATCCAGAGAGCGTGGGTACAAAGCGGGTCGATTTAGCTTTAATGTGAAAGGCGGACGATGCGAGGCCTGCCAAGGAGACGGATTGCGGCGCATCGCGATGAATTTTCTTCCCGACGTCTATGTTCAATGTGAGGTTTGTCGGGGACGCCGCTACAATCGTGAAACGCTGCAGGTCCAGTACAAAGGTCTTTCCATCTCTGACCTTCTTGAGACCACTGTCAGCGAAGCTCTGCAGGTATTGGAAAATATTCCGCAAATCAAAACCAAATTACAGACCCTGGAAGATGTGGGATTGGGCTATCTTCACCTGGGACAATCGGCAACCACTCTTTCAGGCGGAGAAGCTCAACGGATCAAACTGGCCAAGGAACTGAGTCGCCGGGCCACAGGGAAGACTCTCCATATTCTTGATGAACCCACGACTGGATTGCACTTTGATGATGTCAAAAAGTTGCTGGAAGTACTGAATCGACTGACAGACCTTGGCAATACCGTTATTATTATTGAACATAATTTGGACGTCATCAAGACGGCAGATTGGATCATCGACCTTGGACCTGAAGGGGGTGATGAGGGCGGGAGGATCGTGGCTTCAGGCACGCCCGAACAGGTCTCACGCATGAAGGAATCCTACACGGGGCGTGCGCTAGCAAGGATCTTAGACCGGAAAGTACTTAAAGTAGCGGAGGAATCACCTATGTATTCGGCCTGAAAGAATTATTCTTTGTGCCTTGGTGCCCTGGGGGTGAGAACGTCTTTACCTCAGAATCTTCCCCGTGCGTGTCCAGCGAGTTTTAGTGAAGAAGTTGAGAGCCACAGAACCATATTCCTGCGCGTATTCCAGAATTGACTTGGGTCGAGGATCATAAGGGGGGGCATCATACGACCAATAAATGAAGAGCGGCTTTCCAATGATGTTCTTTGCGTCCACCACTCCCCAATATCGGCTGTCATTGCTATTGTCCCGGTTGTCCCCCATCATGAAATACGAATTGGATGGGATGTTGATGGGGCCGAAATTGTCTCTGACAATATAATCGTAAGGAATACCTGATCCTCTTTCGTAGAC
>JBGOVH010000415.1:0-3771 GCA_041478005.1 Terriglobia bacterium
AAGAACACGGATGCGTTAATTGGCGGTGTGGCCAGAGTTCTCGAAGACGAAGGGATCACACTAATCGATTCGACCGCCTTTCTAGGCCCGCTGCTGCCTTTACCCGGAGTGCTGACAAAACGCCCACCAAGTGAAGTGGAAACCCTCGATATTGCATATGGACGCCGCATCGCCCTTGAAATTGCCCGCCTCGATATTGGACAGTCGGTTGTTGTGCGCAATCAGGCCTGCGTGGCCGTGGAAGCTATGGAGGGAACGGATGCGGTGATTCGCCGGGCATCCAAGTTGACAGAAAATCAGCGGATTACGGTGGTCAAAGTCAGCAAGCCAAACCAGGACATGCGATTTGACGTGCCGGTGATCGGGTTGCCCACGCTGGAGTTGATGGCCGAAGTGAACGCCTCTGCTCTCGCTATTGATGCGCGAAAAACTTTGCTCATCGATCGCGACAAGATGATCGACTTTGCCAACGATCATCAGATCAGCATTTCGGCCTATGAGCCTGAAGTTCATGAAAGCCAGAGACAGTCAGAGTCCAAGATCCAGTATCCAGGATCCAAGACCTAAGATCCTGGGAAGATTCCAAGGTCTGCCAATCCTAGTCTTCGAGTTTCCTTCAAACCTATGAACAAACTTAAGGTCGCTGTCATCGGTGTCGGATATTTGGGCAGGCAACATGTCCGTATCTACTCGGAGATGGACTCAGTCGAACTCGTTGCCGTAGTGGACAAGAACTCCGATACGGCCCAATCGGTGGCACAGGAATTCCACACCACCGCTCTGACAGACTACAGCGAGCTATTGGGCAAGGTCGATGCAGTCAGCTTGGCAGTGCCCACCACCGGACATTGTCGGATCGGCTGCCATCTACTGGAACAAGGGATCAATGTCTTGGTAGAGAAGCCAATCGCCACTTCCGTTGAGGAAGCCGAAGCATTGATCCGTTCGGCCAGAACCCATCAGAGGATCCTTCAAGTGGGCCACCTGGAGCGTTTCAATCCTGCCGTCATTGAGGCGCGAAAGATTGCCCGGCAACCATTATTTTTTGAGGTGCACCGCTTGGGGGTCTTTACCTCGCGCAGCCTGGATATTGATGTGGTCCTTGACCTGATGATCCATGATTTGGATGTGGTTCTCGATCTCGTAGGGTCTCCGATCAAATCGGTCAGTGCGGTGGGTTTGCCCATCCTGAGCCGAAAGATTGATATCGCTAACGCCAGGATCGAGTTTGTGAATGGCTGCGTAGCCAATCTCACGGCTAGCCGAGTCAGTATCGAAAAAGTCCGTAAACTGCGGTTCTTTCAACCCAATGAATATGTCTCATTGGACTATTCTCGACAGGATCTTGTGGTCGTAAGTGTGCATCACAATCAGCCCGGTCAAGCCCCCGGAATCGTTCCAAGGAAAATTAAGACCCGGAGAATTGAACCTCTCAAAGCCGAAATCGAGTCATTTCTAAATGTGGTAAGGATTGGGGGTCAGCCCGAAGTCACTGCCGAGAGCAGCAAACTGGCGCTGGAACTGGCCCAGCAGGTGGTCGAAAAAATTCACGCTCATTCACAAGCTCTACCCCGGGAGGCGCTGAAGACGAATGGGTGAAGCAGTTGTGTTCTGGATGGGAGTGAAGAGATGCGGAGGGACGGAGGGAAGGGAGCGGCACAGCAGTTAATAGACTTCCCTGTCTTTCTTCGCGCCTCAGCATCTTTGCAGGGGCTTTTCGGGGCCCGAGTATGAAAGATGAAATTGAAATTCTCCTCCTTCAGTTTGATGATGAGAGAGGCAAGCATCGCAAACGCGAAGCCTTTCTCACCTCAGTCGTTTTCCATCTACTGCTGATCATTTTTATTCTCGTTAGCCCCAAGTTGTTTCCCAAAAAGTCGGATCTGGAAATCTCGCGGCGACGTATGTCGGACATGGAGAGGGAAAAGGAGTTGGGTTTCCTGGCCCTGCCCAAGGATTACCAGAAACTCTTTCAGAAGCCCAAGGCGCCGGTACTATCCGACAAAGACCGGTTCGCACTGGGAAAGGCGCCCACGATAGATCCGAAAGGCCTGCGCGTTCCCTATTCCAAGGGGGATACCAAAATGCCTGAGCAGTCTTCTCCTCCAGGACCTCCACAGCCTCCAGCTACACCACCCCCGAGTCCGCAGCAACAACAGGCTCCCCCGCCTGATGAGAACAAACAAATTGCCAAGCTGCAATTGCCCCAGACACCTAATCAGGACTCTGGCCTGCACCGGCGCAGTTTGCGTGAGATCAGCGAAGGCCTGGAGACTCCTGGCATCAAGAGTTCCATAGAAAAAGCCCGGCAGGCCGGCAGCTATGGAACCGGGGGTTTGGGCGGCGACTCGATTCGCAACTTTGACAACCGCCAACCGAATTTTACGGTGGATGAGCCCACGATCTTGACCGATACCCAGGGGGTGGATTTCGGTTCCTGGCTGCGGCAAATTTACTTTCGTGTGCGGGACAACTGGTACCCCGTTATCCCCGAGATCATTCGCAGTGGAACCAAAGGCAGAGTTGTCATTATCTTTGATGTGCGCAGCAACGGCCGGATCGAAAATCTGCAGGTGGTGAGAGGTTCCGGACTCCCCTCCTATGACCGCGCGGCTATTTCCTCTCTCAAGCTTTCTGAACCCTTTCCAAATTTCCCACCTGCCTTTAATAAAGACTTCATCACCCTGCAATTTACATATCTATACAACATGCGGCTCTAAAAAAACCATGCATTCTTCCGATCTAAATTTGGCGACCGAGGTCATCGGGCATCAGTGCTTCCTCTTCATCACTTTTCCTCAAAACAGAACCAATGGAGAATTGGCCAAAGACCTGGACGCGCTGGGGGAGGGGATGGAGAACATGCATGATGTTTCAGGCAACCCCTCCAAAGAAGCTCTCCAGCGGGGCCGTTTCCAGTTCTTGCGCCACGCAGCTGCAATGAGCAGAGAACAAGAGCTCCCCCGTCCTGGCATTTCAAAAGCGTGTTGGCTAATCCGGCTTGAAGCGGCTTCGGTTGAGCCATTCTTACATTTCGAAGCGGGGCTGCGGATGCTGATTGAGCACCGTGGAGGGTCAGTGGAAGCCTTGGCTGGCGTGCAAAGACCGCGCAGCTATACAAGCCATGCGATGACCCAATTTGCTTACGCCCCCGCGCTCCTCCCCGGCCCGGGGACGCAATTTCCCATGGGAGTGGTGACCCCCATAAACAAGACCCAAGAGTGGTGGGCCATGGACTGGATGCACCGCGAGAGTTTCTTTCTTCCTCGCTACGACCCGCGGGAAAACCTCATTGCCAAGGGCCATGCTCTCGCTGCTGCCGCTGGCATTCCTTGCATCAATCGCCGCCTGGTGCACGCTCCAGGAGGTTACGGGCGCGAAGATAGCTTTGACTTCGTAGGGTACTTCGAGTTTGCAGAAGAGCACGCGCCCACCTTTCGTGCCGTTATGGCAGCGCTGCGGGATGTTAAGCAGAATCCTGAGTGGGCTTATGTGCGTGAAGGTCCTGAGTGGTGGGGCCGCCGAGTGAGGCAAGCTGCTGCCCTGTGGGAAGATCGTTGAGTGACTACTGAGTTCATCGGTTTGCAGACACAACTCATGAACTGCCTCTCCCCTCACCCCCTGAAGCATTCTCAATGCTTCAGGGGGTGAGGGGGGCATTCGATGAGTGGCTTTGATGTCTGCATACTTCCAGATGCTTTCTTCGCATCAACTCTCCTCCACAATCCGGGGCGCTAGCGTTATGGGCTTGGACTTTTCAATTGGCTTTTG
>JBGOVH010000443.1:0-3529 GCA_041478005.1 Terriglobia bacterium
ACCTCGCATGGGTGGCACGCGCGCTCCGCCGCGCGTTATCTTTTCCCCCGTAACTAAAACGCATTACGTGTCCCAGGAACTCTGTGCCGAGTGATGGAAGGCGGCTAACACTTGTCACTCATCACTTGTCACTTGTCGCCTACTCATGACTTATGCCCTCCTCTTTTCGGTTTTTATCATTGCCTCGTGTGGCCTTGTTTATGAGCTAATTGCCGGAGCTCTGGCGAGTTACTTGCTTGGAGACTCAATCACCCAGTTCTCTACCGTCATCGGCGCATACCTGTTCTCTATGGGAATCGGTTCCTTCCTGTCCCGTTACTTGGGCAAGGGGCTGGTGGCCAAGTTTATCGTGATTGAGTTGCTCGTGGGGATGATTGGCGGTTATTCGGCAGCGACCTTGTTTCTGGTCTTTTCCTTTCTGACTTCTTTTCGGTTGATCCTGTACTTCCTGGTTGTTCTCATTGGGATTCTGGTGGGACTCGAGATTCCGCTCTTGTTAAGGATCTTAAGAGAGAAGTTGGAATTCAAGGACTTGGTTTCGCAGGTGTTGACCTTTGATTATCTGGGAGCATTGGTAGCTTCACTGCTATTTCCCCTATTGTTGGCTCCTAAGCTCGGGTTGGTGCGGGCCAGTTTTCTCTTTGGACTGCTCAACGCGTTAGTGGCGGGTTGGACTGCCTGGCTGTTCCGACAACAGTTACCCCAAGTTAAATTCATTCGAATTCAATGTGTCGTCATTACGGCTTTGCTTCTGCTGGGCTTTGTCTATGCGGACCACATGACCTCTCTTGCCGAGGAGAATCTCTATTCGGATGAAATTGTTTTTGCCAAGTCTTCTGCTTACCAAAGAATCGTGCTGACTCGCTGGAAGGATGATTTGCGGCTCTTCTTGAATGGGCATCTGCAATTCAGCTCACGAGATGAATACCGTTACCACGAAGCTTTGGTGCATCCCGGGCTGCAATCGGTCTCTACTCCCCGACGCATTCTAGTCTTGGGGGGTGGAGACGGTTTGGCCATTCGGGAGGTGCTTAAGTATGACCCGATTGAACAGGTCACTTTGGTCGATCTGGATCCGGAGATGACACGACTGTTCTCAAACAATCCACTCCTAAGGAAACTCAACCAAGATTCCTTTCACTCCTCAAAGGTCAAGGTTGTCAACGCAGATGCTTTCGTTTGGTTGGAGCAAAGCCAGGACTGTTTTGATTTTGCCATAGTTGATTTTCCCGATCCTACCAATCATTCTTTGGGAAAGCTGTATACCACGGCTTTCTACAGGTTATTACAGAAGCACCTTTCCGAGAATGGTGCTGCGGCAATCCAAAGCACATCTCCCCTTTTTGCCAGGCAGTCGTATTGGTGCATTGTCAGGACCTTGGAAAGCGTTGGCTTTCACGTCAGCCCTTATCACGTTTACGTCCCCTCTTTTGGGGAGTGGGGGTTCGTAATCGCGTCCAAGCAACCCTTCGTACAGCCAAAGAATTTCTTGAAAGGACTGAAGTTCCTGAACGCCGAAACGGTGCCAGGCTTCTTTCATTTTCCGCCAGACATGCTCCCTGTAGAAGTTGAGATCAATCGACTCAACAATCAAGCTCTGGTCCAGTACTACGAATCAGAATGGCATCAGGTCACACCCTAGTCGCTATGAATCGTCGTCAGTTCATTCTCTCTTCGGTGGCAAGTCTGGCTACTGCTGGATCGATGGGCTGTTATCAGAATCAGCGGAGATCAATCTCCTTTCCTGGAGAAATTCTGGGGGCCTCGCAAAGTATCGGCCATCTGCTGCGTGAAAGGAATTTCCCAAAACCATCGCGAGAAAGAAGGGTCCCCGTGGTGATTGTAGGAGGGGGCGCGTCGGGACTGTCAGCGGCGTGGAAGCTGAACAAGGCAGGTTTCAAGGAATTCGAAGTCTTAGAGTTGGAGGCCGAGTGCGGAGGGAACTCCCGTTTTGGTGAGAACCGTATCACAGCCTACCCATGGGGCGCCCATTACGTGCCCATACCCACACAGGAATCCAAGGCAGTTCGTGAGCTCTTCGCAGAACTCGGAATTATCGAGGGCTACACCTCATCAGGTAAACCTATTTATCAGGAAAGATTCCTCTGCTTTGCCCCCCAAGAGCGACTCTTTATCCACGGATGCTGGCAGGAAGGGCTCCTCCCCCTGACCGGGGCCACTAAGAAAGACCTCGAACAGTACGATCGGTTTAGAGACCTCATCCTTCGCTACAGGCATCAAAGAGGCAAAGACGGCCGAAAAGCTTTTGCCATTCCCATGGAACTCAGTTCTCGTGACAAAGGACTGATGGAGCTGGATCGGATTTCCTTGCGGGACTTTTTGCTTTCGAGGGGCTTCGATTCTGTTCCTCTTCACTGGTATGCCAACTACGCTTGTCGCGACGATTATGGGACCGATTACAACGAAGTCTCAGCCTGGGCGGGGATTCACTACTTTGCCAGCCGGGACGGTGGCGATGAGGGTATGGAGGATTCCACGGTGCTCACTTGGCCGGAAGGAAACGGATGGATTGTCAAACGGCTGCGAGACCTGCTGGCAGCGCACATCATAACAGATGCCCTGGTTTTTCGACTTGTCCCCCAGCGAGACTCAGTGTTGGTGGACGTCTTTCATCCTAAAGAGAACATCTCTTCCCGAATAGCTGCAAGGGCCGTTATCTATGCCTGCCCCCGTCACTTTGGCAGGTATCTGTTGGAAGACACCAGCCCTCGCCCGGACGAATGGCTCAAGGAGTTTCAACATGCTCCATGGATGGTGGCTAATCTCAGTTTGAGATCTCTTCCCATCGAACGAGTTGGCAGCCCTCTTTCCTGGGACAATGTCATTTATGACAGCCCATCTCTGGGCTACGTGGTGGCCACTCATCAAAGCCTGCGCACCTACGTTCCTGAATCCGTTTTCACATATTATTATCCATTAACCGGAACACCGGTTTCCAAAGAAAGAAATCACCTGCTCGAGACAAATTGGAGAGCGTGGGCTGAGGTTGTTCTCAACGATCTCTCAAAGCCTCATCCGGAAATTGAGCGTCTGGTAACTCGCCTGGATATTTTTCGCTGGGGGCACGCCATGGTCCGCCCAAGGCCTGGGTTTGTCTGGGGAGATGCGCGGCGGCAGGCTGCAAAACCTGTTGGCAACATCCATTTTGCTCACTCCGATTTGAGCGGATTTTCCATTTTCGAAGAGGCCCAATACCGGGGTGTACTGGCTGCTGAGCGGGTGCTCAGTCAATTCCGTATTCCCCATACGACCTCATTATGACATTTCCTTCAATCCCCCCGTCCGCACGTTGGATCGTCTCGGCAAGGTTCGACTGGACTTTTTTCATGGCTCCAGGGCTAATCTCGGTTCTGATCCTTCTGTTTTCACCCAGTCAATGGCTTCAAGCCGACGTGATGCCGGTTTGGAGTTGGGTCCTGTTTGTGCTCATGATCGATGTAGCTCATGTCTACGCCTCGCTCTATCGCACTTATTTTGATCCTCAGGAGTTCCATCGACATAGCTCCCT
>JBGOVH010000413.1:0-3775 GCA_041478005.1 Terriglobia bacterium
CCCCAAAGGGGTTGAATGTGAATAGCCACGGGCGGACGGAGCGCTAGCGGAACCCGTGGTTGACGTACCATTACGAAACCAACCCCGGAGGGATTGAATATCCAGCAGTTCCGGTTCAACCCCTTTGGGGTTGGATTGCATTTTTCACCAAACCACGGGTTCCGCTCTGGGACTGGCGTCCCATTGCTTCACCCGTGGCTATTCAAATTGATCCCCTACAGGGATCATGACATCGCTTAAGTTGACACCAATACGCGAAGCGCTACCCTGGGTTGAAGTTTCACCATCCATCCACATCCCCACCGGGGATGAACAAAACCCACGTCCTGTGTGCTTCCCCTACAGGGAAGACATTTTCTGGCAATCTCTACCCAGGGTAGCATGCGACGACCTTCGTCGCGCGGGCAACCCTGGGCTAACTTGTCCATCCCCTTCGGGGAAAATGTCCAAACTCCAGGAACGCGCTCCCGCGTGCGTTCAAGCGTGCGTCGGAGCGCCCGCTCCACCCCGCCCGTTGGCGACTCGAAGCTGTGTCACTGTATTTATGAAATGGAGCAGGTAAGTTCATGCGTAACGCACGTTTCGATGTTGAGGCAGGAAAAACTCATGCAATAACCAGTCGACCTGTAAAAGAGCGTCGCGGCTCAGCCGCAGGCTGTTGCCGTCAAAAGTCAGAAAGTCCTTGTCCTGGAGTCGACGCAAGGGGTCGGAGAATTGTTTTTTGATGTCGACTCCAAACTTGCGTTGGAAATAATCACTCTCGACATGCCCAAGCTTCATCTGCAAGATGAATTCCCGAATCAATCGCTCCTCGCGGGTGGGTGTCAGAGCGCGGTAAATGGGCAATCGTTCTTGCCGAAGTTTCGAAACGTAAGCGCCGAACTCATGTTCATTCTGGTAGTGAGTGCCCCCAACATGAGAGAAAGAAGATACTCCCAATCCCAGCAAGTCAGCTCCAGCCCACAAGAGATCACGGTACAGGAACTTTGTCTCGTGAGGATGCTTGACGGCCGTATAGGCACTGCCAACACTGTAGCCGGCAATTTCCAGTTCAGAAAATGCCTCCTTCACCCATTGGCGCTTGGTTAACCAATCAGCCACAGGGGCGACACTCTCTCCGCGGGCTCTCATTTCCTTGAAAATTGTCGTATTGTAGGGAATCTCCATTTGGTAGATGGTGACACTATCAGGTTGTAGAGCGATCGTCTTTCTGACACATTCATTCCAGTTTTCGGTAGTCTCACCCACCATCCCTGCAATCAGGTCAATGTTAATCTGAGGAAACCCCAGGGATCGAGCAAACTGATAGGCACGTTCAATCTCCTTAGAACCGTGTGCTCTGCCGTTGATCTGGAGAATATGGTCGTTGTAGTTCTCAATGCCTAAGCTGAGTCGTGTGACTCCAAGGTTTTGGATAACCCGCAGCTTATTCTCAGTCAAGGTCCCAGGCTCACATTCAAAAGTGATTTCCTCGGCCTCTTCCCAAGACAAAAGTCCCTTCATCCCTTCGATCAAACTGGAGAGTTGACTCGAAGAAATATAGGAGGGTGTGCCTCCGCCAAAATAAACAAATTTCGGCTTACGTCCACCGATAAAGGGCTTCTGACTGTATAGCTTCAACTCCAGAAGCGCAGCTTCGAGGTAACCCTCGATCTCGCTGGCATCTTTATCGGTGTACACCTTGAAGTAACAGAAATGGCAGCGCTTCCGGCAGAAGGGAATGTGCAAATATATGCCCAAGGCCGTGTTTGGCGCTGGTGGCCGCTCCAAAGCCTTCCAAGCTTCGTCGACACACTCAGGCATCCAGAAGGAGTACGGCGGGTAATTAGAAACAAAATAGTTTCCCGCGGTCGTTTGAGTTTCAGCCTCCAACTGTACTTTCAGATCTATTTCAACCACAAGCCTCCTCGAGTCCCCTTTACGACTGCAGTCATGAGCCTTGGATACTTCAGCAAACCATTGTCATTCTAGCAGTCACACCGGGCGATTGCAATTTTCCTGGGAACCTAAGGGCGCAAACAAAAGTGAAGTCCAGCCTTCAGCGGGGCCGTAGCCCTTGCGAACGCGGGTAACTAACGCACCTTCCAGTACGAATGACTCATGTGCTTTTTGGGGTCTCATTCATCAGAAAAGCAGATGGAACAACATTGCACCGACTCAGTGAGTTGTGAAATGATCTGGCGGTCTCAATAGGTGAGTGTCCTCTATGTGGGTGAGGTTCCCATGTCCAACACGACTCCGGCCCATGAACATTCAAGGCTGACTCCCTTGCAGTGGGTCATCTGCGGTGTAGCCACACTGGGCTTTGTTTTTGATACGTATCAATTACTGATGCTGCCCCTCATTATCCGGCCTGCCTTGGTGGAATTGATCAACGCCAAACCCGGTACTCCGGAATTTAACAGCTGGGTAGGAATGCTTTTTTATGTTCCCGCGCTGGCTGGAGGGCTCTTTGGGCTCATTGGCGGATATCTCACCGATCTCTTTGGACGACGTCGCGTTCTTGTTTGGAGCATTTTGTTCTATGCCGTTTCGGCATTTGCAGCCGGCACGACCACATCCATAAACTATTTCTTGTTTTTGCGGTGCTTGACGTTTGTTGGAGTCTGTGTTGAGTTTGTTGCTGCTGTTGCCTGGCTAGCGGAGCTTTTCCCTAATCCTAAACAACGGGAAGCCGTCTTGGGCTACACGCAGGCGTTCTCTTCGTTCGGCGGACTCCTGGTTACTGGCGCCTATTACCTGGCGGTGACGTATGGCCCGAACCTGCCTGCCATCCACGGCGCGCATGAAGCCTGGCGCTATACTTTGATTTCAGGGATTATCCCTGCAATACCCCTCATTATCATCAGGCCATTTCTGCCCGAATCCCCAGCCTGGCAGGAAAAGAAATCCAAAGGGACATTGAAGCGTCCGAGTCTGAAAGAACTCTTCCAACCCGCATTTCGTCAGACGACCTGGATCACTACCTTGATGTTTGCCTGCAGCTTTGGAGCGGCTTTCGGAGCCATTCAGCACACGCCAAGAATTGTCCCCGGCCTACCAGAGGTCAAATCGTTGCCTAGACCGGCGCAAGAGCAGACAGTCAGTGCGGTTCAACTTTTTCAAGAGATGGGAGGGCTGGCGGGGCGGTTTTTCCTTGCCTACTTGGCCATTCGTATTGTGTCGCGCAGAAAGTTACTGCGGATTTTTCAAATCCCCGGGCTAGTGCTCATCCCGCTAGTGTTTCTTTTCCCTGCAATCCATAGTCTGCAACTTTTGAAGTGGGGAATTTTCATGGCTGGGTTCTTGACAGTAGCCCAATTCAGCTTCTGGGGGAATTACTTGCCACGCGTGTACCCCACGCATTTGCGCGGAACCGGCGAAAGCTTTGCCGCCAATGTTGGCGGTAGAATGGTCGGGACCTCCGCCGCATTGCTGACCACTCAGCTCGCCAGCCTAATGCCTGGAGGCAGCCCTTCCACCCAGTTGTCCTATGCTGCGGCTCTGGTTGCCTTTGCAGCCTATGCCATCGGCTTAATTGCAAGTTTTCGTCTGCCAGAGCCAGAGCATGCGGAATTACCGGAGTGACACAGGCAGCGGATCGCAAGCTTGTGTGCTTCTGAGTCGAAGCACGAAGTTTCTGGAGGATCGTACTAAATTAGTTAGTTTTGAGACGAAGTTGCGACCCAAGAGATTCTCCGAAATTTCAAGTCAAGCGGCCCCCTCACCCGGCCTTGTGGAAGCTTCTCAAGCTTCCACCTCTCTCCCTCAAGGGAAAGGGCCTGGAGATTGGACA
>JBGOVH010000516.1:0-3107 GCA_041478005.1 Terriglobia bacterium
GTGGTGAACCGGATCAATTAAAACCAGCTTGGCTCCTTTGTTTCTGGCATCCATCAACACAGGCACCGTGTGTGGGCTGGAGGTGAACACATTCTTTCCCCACAACAGGATGTTTTTTGAGCTCAACAAATCAAAGATGTCATGACTCTCTTTTTCCCCGAAGTCGAGTTCTTGGGCGGCATCTCCGCCGCCAGAGCAGATATCCCCTCGTTTGATAGTCACGGGTCCAAACTGCTCGAAAAAATAATCGGAAAGGTGTTTCAAAAGGCCCAGCGAACCGCCGCTTCGATAATGAAAAATGGCGGCTGGCCCTGATTCTTTCCGAATGGCTGTCAGCCGTTCGGCCGCAAGATCCAGGGCCTCATCCCAGGAAATGGGGTGAAACTGCCCGTTGCTTCTCAAGAGTGGCTGCGTCAGTCGCTCCGGCGAATACTGGGTGGAGAGGAATAGACTGGTCCTGTAACAAAGGAAGCCCCTGGTGATCGGGTGTTCCTTATCCCCCCGAATGCGGTTGATCTTTCCATCTTCAACGGTAGCGACAATTCCGCAAGCATCAGGACAATCCCGATTGCAGGTGGTCTTTCTGGTTTCGATCATGATGCCTCCGCCAGGAGTATAACACTAACCCCTCGCGATCTGCTGAATTGACTTCCCTCCCAGACCAGGAGGGGTCCGTAATCAACCGTTCATGTGAGGATCACCCTGGTCATTCCGAATGGACATTTACGTGCCGAGTGAGAATTTTTGGATTCATATATCTCTATGGAAGTGGTCTCATGAAGCGATTTGGCCTGATACAAACCCTAATCATTGGTGATCGTTATTGGATGGCCAGCCATTACTGCAAGGGCACAAGTCTCTCCTGGTGCACTCTCCAAGGCCCATGAGGGCCTAAACGGCCTGACGAAATGCGGCTCTTGCCACAGCCTCGGAGTGGGGGCTGCGAAGTTTAAATGCCTTGACTGTCACGCTGAAATCCTTCAGCGTCTAAATCAGAATCGAGGATACCACTCTCGTGTGGTAGATAGCCGTCTAAGGCAGTGTCGTACGATTCGGCAGCCGGGACCCCGTTAAAGTCCCGCAAGTGATTGGACTTCGATTTGGCCCTTGCTGACGCGCGGGCTGCCGACCTGGCCTCCGCGCCGTTCAGTAGCCCAATCCCCAGAGATGTGGAGAACCTTGACAGGGCAATGCGGCAGCGTGGGCAGCATGGAAATGACATTGGTAATTTCAGGGTTGAATGATAAAATGATTGGGCTTAAATGGTTGTATCATTACATAGTCGGATCAGAAAATCGTTGAGGGAAATCTCATGGATCGCAGAAAAACAAAATTCATCATTGGCAGTCTTATCATCGTGGCATCCATTGCCTGGCTTGGTTACAGTGGATTCAACGAGAGTTTGGCTTACTACAAAACCGTTGACGAATTGAAGGCCATGGACAGAAGTGCCTATAACAAGCGGCTCAGGGTGGCGGGGAATGTGGTGGCTGGTAGTATCGAGAGGATGCCCGGAATGGTCAAGTTTACTTTGGAGCAAAAAGGACAAACACTTGCAGTGCAGTATGTGGGCAGGGACCTTCTGCCAGACACCTTTAAGGACGGCTCGCAAGCTCTCGCCGAAGGCCACTTGCTCCCTAGCGGTGAGTTTCAGTCCACCCACGTCCAGGCCAAATGTGCCTCCAAGTATGAAGCGGAATATGGCAAAGCAGCCGTGGCCAAGGAATTGGAAAAGAAGTAGCCGGCGTCCACACTCATGGATCCAACTCTCCGGAAACGAGATTTATTCCTGCTAGCCGATTAGGCTGTCACTCACTATTTTGGGCTTAACTTCAATCATAAAGAGAGATCGATTATGCAAGTGATCATTAGCGACCTCGGGCAATTTTCACTCCTGCTTGGGTTTTGTCTTTCCTGCTATGCCGTTGCCTCCTCATTTCTAGGAGGCAGGCTCGGGCATCGTCGCTTAGCTGAAACAGGAGAACGGGCTGCAGCGACGGTTTGCTTGCTGGTGACAACGGCGGTTTTCGCCCTTTGGTACGAGCTCATCGTTAGCAATTTCGGGCTGCAATATGTTGCAAGCACAAGCAACCGTGCCATGCCCTGGTACTACAAGGTGGGGGCTCTCTGGGGAGGGCAAGAAGGTTCGCTGTTGTTCTGGTGTTGGATATTGAGTATCTACTCGCTGGTCACGGTACTTATAAACCGAAACAAGAATCGCAGTCTAATGCCTTATGTCGTTGGGGTCATTTCCATTGTGACCACATTTTTCTTGCTCGTGAATAACTTTGTGGCCAATCCTTTCGACATGATCGGCGTCTCGCGCGCGGGCGCTGCTGCCACACCGTTCACACCCATGGATGGTAAAGGATTGAACCCATTGTTGCAGTATTGGGCGATGGTGATTCACCCTCCTATCCTTTATATCGGCTATGTGGGATTCACCATTCCGTATGCTTTTGCCGTGGCAGCCTTATTGACGCGTGAGCTGGATGAGGAGTGGATTCGCACGACTCGCCGCTGGATGATGGTGCCCTGGTTGTTTCAAGGTGCGGGAGTTCTGCTGGGTGCCATGTGGGCTTATGTGGTCTTGGGATGGGGCGGTTACTGGGGGTGGGATCCAGTGGAAAATGCATCGCTCATGCCCTGGCTGACCGGAACCGCCTTTTTGCATTCGGTCATCATGCAGGAACGCAAGGGAATGATGAAAGTCTGGAACATGGTTCTCATTCTGGGGACCTTTTTGCTCTGCATCTTCGGCACTTCTCTCACGCGCAGTGGCTTGGTTTCGTCGGTCCATGCCTTCGCGCAATCACCGATCGCCCCATATTTTTCAAGTTTTCTTTTCTTGATGTTAGGGCTCTCTCTTTATCTGTTGCTGACTCGATTGGATTCACTGAAAAGCGAAAACCGCCTGGACTCGGTTGTCTCACGAGAAAGCAGCTTCTTGTTTAATAATCTCATCCTTCTGGCAACCATGTTTGCCATTCTTTGGGGGACGATCTTCCCAATACTTTCTGAGTGGGTGCAGAATGAAAAGAGAACCGTCAGCGCCCCGTTTTACAACAAGATCAATATTCCCATTGGGCTTTTCCTGCTCTTCTTGA
>JBGOVH010000390.1:0-3943 GCA_041478005.1 Terriglobia bacterium
ACAGCCTCGTTTGTTCCCGCCCTTGAAGAAGAAGTAATCTCATGGTCATTCCAATTCGACAACTGATGGAAGAGCATGAAGCTAAAATGCTCTCTCCTCAGGCTGTGCTCAGTTCGAGGAGCCGCGGCCGAGAACGAGAAGAGCCCGATTGTCCAATCCGGACCGCATTCCAGAGGGATCGAGACCGCATACTTCACTCCAAGTCATTCCGCCGGCTGAAGCATAAGACCCAGGTATTTCTGTCACCGGAGGGAGATCACTACCGCACTCGCCTTACCCACACCCTGGAGGTGACCCAAATCGCTCGAACAATCAGCCGGGCTTTGCGGCTTAACGAAGATCTGACCGAAGCTATAGGATTGGGACATGATCTCGGTCATACCCCTTTTGGTCACGCCGGTGAGGCAATCTTAAATGAGATTGTTCCAGGCGGATTCCGGCATTACGAGCAAAGCTTGAGAGTTGTTGAGAGGCTTGAAGCGGACGGGAAGGGGCTGAATCTTACGTGGGAGGTGCGAGATGGGATCCTTAAGCACTCCAAGGGGGCTGGTGCGGTATTTACAAAGCTCGACAAAGGACGGCCAGCGACTCTGGAAGGCCAAGTGGTCAGAGTTTCCGACATCATTGCCTACGTCAACCACGACATTGATGACGCCATACGTTCCGGACTTATCCAATCTGAGGATATTCCTGATGACATTACAAATGTCCTTGGGAACTCGCATTCCAGACGAATTAATACTCTGGTCAGCAACGTCATTCATTCGAGCCTCGATGAACAATTGCAGGCAATTACGATGAGTCCCTCCGTTCTCCAGTCAATGCTAGCCTTGAGACATTTCCTATATCAAACAGTTTACGCCTTAAGCATCCCCCAGAAAGAGCTAATTAAAGCAAAGAAAATCCTGATCGATATCTATTACTATCTGCTCGAAAATTACGACGATTTTCTTCCGAGGTCCAAGAGGGAAGAGGATTCCATCGAACAAGCGGCGGCTGACTTCGTTGCGGGCATGACCGATCGATTCGCGATCAGTCTTTACGGTCGTCTTTTCCTCCCCAAGAGTTGGAATCAAATTTGAAATTTTCTAACCGAGATTTGGCCCGAGACTTTCGCACTGTTTGCAGAGAGATGAGAAGCACGGACTGGCGTATCATCGCCTGCTCCGCCGGTTTTTTGAAGTTGACAATGTTCGCCCCAGGACTATAATTAAGGCTTTTGTGTTTGAAGCACTTAGGTGCTCCTATGCGTATCGATGTTCGAGAGCTGGAATTAGGGCCCTTAACTTTATCGGGGAAGGTGGGTCAAGCAGATCTCAACATTGACCCTGCTGAGATTCTACTCTTGGGTAAAATCACGGTTCAGCTGACAGCTGAACGTCAGCTGCAGGATGTCAGGGTCCGAGGTGAATTTGAAGTCGAAGTCCAATTACCCTGTTCACGCTGCTTGGAACCTGTAAGGGTCCCACTAGTTGCGAAGTTCGACCAATTTTACGAATCAAACGCAGCTCATCCTTTAATGGGCGAGATTTCCTTGCAGGAAAAAGATACTGAGATCGCTTTTTTTTCCGGGGATTTTATTGAAGTCAATGACATCGTTCGGGAGCAAATATTGCTTACCCTGCCCATGAAACCCATTTGCCGGGAGGACTGCAAGGGCTTGTGCCCCCATTGCGGGAAGAGCAAGAATTATGAGACTTGCGATTGTGATCGCTTGCTTGTCGATCCCCGGCTGGCAGAACTTCTCAAAATCAAGAACCGGATGAGTTTCTGAAATCTGCCAGTTTCTCCGTTCGGTTTTACCATTCATAAAGGAATTCACCATGCCTAACCCGAAACGTCGTCATTCTAAGTCCCGCCGTAACAAAAGGCGCGCTCATGATTTTCTCCATGTACGTTCTACGTCCGAATGTCCAAACTGTCACGAGACCAAAATGCCACATCGTGCCTGCCCCCATTGCGGTTACTATGGCGGACGGGAGGTTATTGAAGTTCGTGAAGAGTCATAAAAGGATTCGGATAGAATCCGTTCCCAGCTTGGTCAAAGAACTACCCGGCGCGGTTTCTCTGCATCAACTAAGATAATTCCGATAGGGACAAGGTTTGATTGCGCTCCTGTTTTTGTCGGAACGAGTTTCTAGGCCGCGGTTTAATTTGGGTAACTTTCTTTTGATGACCCCACTCTATGATTAAAATCGCCATTGACGCCATGGGTGGAGATAGCGCTCCTCACGCTGAGGTATTAGGCGCCGTCCAGGCCGTCCAAGAATATCAGGTGGGTGTGATCCTGGTCGGAGCAGAAGAGCGCCTTAAAGAGGAGTTGAAGAAGTACAAAGCCGGTCACCTTCCTATTGAAATTGTTAATGCCAGTGAAGTGATCTCTATGGGTGAACCCGTCTCCACAGCGGTTCGCAAGAAGAAAGATTCCTCGATTCGTGTCGCTGCCAAATTGGTCCGTGATGGAAGAGCTGCCGGGGTCGTCAGTGCCGGAAACACAGGGGCTTGCATGGCCGTTACCAAGCTGGTGATCGGTTCGCTTTCCGCAGTAGACCGTCCTGCGCTGGCAGCGATACTTCCAACCTCCAAAGGACGACCTGCAATCTTGGTAGATGTAGGCGCCAACGTAGATTGCAAGCCAAATCACCTCGTCCAGTTTGCGATTATGGGGGAGATCTTTTCGCGCTCGATATTGGGCAATGTGCGCCCGCGGGTAGGCTTATTATCCATTGGAGAGGAAGAAACTAAAGGCAATGAGCTCACAAAGGAAGTGTTCCGCCTTTTGAAAACGGCGCCTTTGAATTTCATTGGCAACGTGGAAGGCCGAGACGTCTTTAAGGGAGATGTAGATGTCATTGTCTGTGACGGTTTTATCGGTAATGTGTCGCTTAAGCTTGGCGAAGGCTTAACAGAGATGTTTTCGACTCTATTGAAAAGGGATCTCTCCAATTACATTAGTTCAAAGATTGGTGCGATGTTGTCGAGAAAGGCCTTTCAAAACTTCAAAGCCCGTGTGGATTACTCCGAATATGGAGGTGCGCCTCTGTTGGGAATCCGTGGCGTCGTGATTATTTGTCACGGAAGATCGACAGCCAAAGCCATCAAGAACGCCATTCGCGTTGCCCGTGAATTTTGCGTCAGTCGCGTCAATGAGAAGATTGACGAGGAAATAAAAGCTCTGAGTTTCATGCAACGCAATGCTTCTGAAAACATCATGATCAATTAACGAATGAGTCCAATTGCTTTTATTTTTCCAGGGCAAGGATCGCAAGCCAAAGGCATGGGAAAAGGGTTATGTGATGCCTTTGATGAAGCCCGTGATGTTTTTGCAGTAGCTGACCGCGTTCTTGAGTTCCCTTTGAGCCAGTTGTGTTTCGAAGGTCCGGAAGAGCAATTAAAGCTGACGGAAAACACACAGCCAGCGATTCTAGCGGTCTCCATAGCAGCACATCGAGTTCTTGCCGCTCATGGACTGAATCCTAATTATGTAGCAGGACACAGCCTGGGTGAGTACTCCGCCCTGGTCGCCGCGGGCAGCATGAATCTTGCGGATGCCCTGCGAACTGTCCGAAAACGGGGAAAGTATATGCAAGAGGCCGTTCCCGTCGGCCATGGGGCCATGGCCGCCATTTTGGGATTGACTCAAGCCCAAGTCGAGTCACTTTGCCTTGAAGCCGCTCAGGGAGAAGTTCTATCTCCGGCAAACTTCAATTCCCCAAGCCAGATTGTGATTGCGGGAACAGCTGCGGCCATAAGTCGAGCCATCGAATTGGCTGGGAGGAAGGGAGCCAGGAAGGCCCTGTCTCTGCCGGTAAGCGCGCCTTTCCACTGTGCTTTGATGCAACCTGCGCAAGATCGGCTGCAGAAGGATTTGAATCAAATTGAATTTTGCGATTTACGAATTCCCCTCATTAATAATGCCGACGCCATGGAACTGCAGGCCTGT
>JBGOVH010000171.1:0-5861 GCA_041478005.1 Terriglobia bacterium
AGCGTTACCAAGAGCCCCGTGTCCATTTTGTCCTCGTTTGCGCCTCAGTCTCTTGTCCGAAACTCCAGCGAGAACCCTTCGTGGGCGAGAAACTGGAGGAGCAATTGAAATTGGCAGCGCGCTTTTTCATCAACGAAGAACGGAATGTGCGTTTTGACCTGACCAAAAAACGGCTTTGGCTGTCCATGATTTTTGCACCTGGGAGATGGTATGAAACAGACTTCCTGACTTGGCTGGCAGGAAAATCCCCAAGGAGAAAACCCGTAATTGAGGACTATTTGAGGATATACCTCTCGCCGGAGCGCCAAAGGATCTTGAATGCCAATCCTGGGCTGTCGCATCGGTATTTTGAATATGACTGGTCGCTAAATGAACGGCACAATACTAGAAGAATTCAGCCCTGAGTTTATGTGATTAAGGGGATTTTAATTGCTAAAGAGAGCACCTCACCCTCCACTCCTGCAGCGTCTCTGGGGATCCATGCCGCCTTTGCTTCCTATTGGCGCGGGAATTATCGAAATCAGCTTTCTGACACTCTATTTTTTTCCCAACCACCAGAGGCAAGCCCTTCCCTTCGTCTTTCATATGACCCTGGCTTTCAGTGGTTATGCTGTTGGTTTGGCTGCTATTCTTCGATCAACATCCAAACTTCCCTCGAAAACTCTGACCTTCGTTCTGGGGGCTTCTTTTCTTTTCCGTCTGACACTCCTTGGGATCGATCCAATTTTTGATGATGATCTCCACCGTTATATCTGGGATGGACGCGTCTCAAGCCATGGAATGAATCCTTATTTGTATGCTCCAGAAGCTCCCGAACTGGAGGACTTGCAAGACGAAAACTACGATCTGGTGAGTTTCAAGAATATTCCAACCATCTACCCACCCCTGATGCAATGGATCTTTCGAGGATCTCAACTGCTTGCTCCCTCCAGTCAACTCTTCCTTAAGTTCCTGGCAATGTCCTTTGACTTGGCATTAATTGCCACGTTGCTTCTGTTGTTGAAGGACCTACAGACTCCATTGATCTGGATCTTGGCTTACTCCTGGAACCCTTTGCCTATCAAGGAATTTACCAACAGTGGTCATTTAGATTCAGTCGTGTTGTTTCTAATGTTTTTCTCGCTCTGGCTGGTGCTTCGAAAACGTTTTTTGCTTGCTCACTTTTTGATAGGCCTTTCTGTTCTGGCAAAACTTTTTTCCGTCATCACTTTGCCCCTGACTCTCATATGGGCAGCTCTCCACTCAAAACTTAAGCTTTTCTCAGCGGCCTTAGTCCTGTTCATCACCCTCATGGCGGGATATCTCCCGTTCCTCGAAGCCGGTTACAAACTTTTTGCGGGACTGCAAATCTATTTGCAATACTGGGTGTTCAATCCAGGGCCATTTTGGGTAATTGAGAGACTCTTGAAAATTCTGGGTTTATCTCACCCCACAACAACGAGGAGCATCTGCGGCCTGATTGTAATGTCGATTCTGGCCTGGGAGTCTTGGGCAACCGTACGTCAGCCCGCTCGGTTATTGAAGTCAGTTTTTCATTGCTTAGGGGCGCTGGTCTTGTTCTCTCCTGCGGTACAACCCTGGTATGTTTGCTGGTTGATTCCTTTTTTCGTTTTTTATCCAAGACTTCCCTGGATCGTGTTTTCCGGTTTGGTTAGTCTTTCATATCTCTTCTATTTGAACTTCACCGATGTCGCCTGGGTGCGAGCATCGGAATACGGAATCCCGGTAATCCTGATGGCGTTTGACATTTACTGGAAGAAAAATCCCTATCGAAGTGTTACTCTTAAGCAAGGAAAGGAGTATCTCCAATGAAAAAATTCATCCTGGCCGTTTTGACAAGTATCGTTCTTACCAGTCAGGTCCCCTTGACACTGGCTTCCGGCACTTCCACTCCCCCGCCCACGCCCGGCCATGTTGGCATAGAGGCTCCCCAGTCCTTCCAGTATGAAAGGGCTCAAGGCCGTGTGGTTTTCGTGGACAAAGAAAGAGGGATCCTGGTGCTTCGAGAGGAAAGGAAAAAATCTCCTAAAGAGATCCGGCTGACAGTCAATGGAAAAACTACCATCAGAGTGGGTAAGGAAAGGATTGACTTGGGCCAACTTCTGGAGGGGCAACTCGTCAAAGCGGTGTTCGATCGCGCATTCAACGCGATTTCGATCAGGCTGGAAAAAGAGAAGAGGGCTCAAGCCTGAGAATAGAATCCAACAGAACAACAGAAGCGCTCAACTTTGGCTTGATTCGCAGACTTCAGAGGAAGCTACTCAGCTGGTATGGTGAAAACCAGCGCGACTTGCCATGGAGAAAAGTCAAAGACCCCTATCCCGTCTGGATTTCCGAGGTCATGTTGCAGCAGACACGGGTGAAGACGGTTATTCCTTATTACCTTCGCTTTCTCGAATCCTTTCCAACGATGAAGGACTTGGCTAGTGCTGACCTCCAGCGCTTATTACGTGCGTGGGCGGGGCTGGGGTATTACTCACGCGCCAGGAATCTCCAAAAGGCAGCTCAAGAGATTTGCCAGCGCCATCAGGAAAAATTCCCTGAGACCTATGCTGAGGTCCTTGCTTTGCCGGGAATTGGCCGGTACACGGCGGCCGCTATTCTCAGTATTTCCTTCGACCAGCCCCATGCGGTATTGGACGGGAATGTCACCCGAGTCCTGACCCGGATCCTCAAGCTCCACGGCGACCCCAAGAGCCCAAGCATGCAGAACCAGCTGTGGAATATTTCGCAGTGTCTGCTCCCAAGCAGAAATCCTGGCGACTTTAACCAGGCAATCATGGAACTCGGCGCCACGCTCTGTTCCCCACGCCAACCAAGATGTTTACTTTGTCCATGGGAGGCAGAGTGCTTGGCTAGAAGAAATGGTTTGCAGGAATCTCTGCCTGAAAAAGCTACAAGGCGGCCCGGCCGAAAAACCCGTGAAGCGGTGGTTGTGATTCAAAACCGTGGCAGAGTGCTGATTACACGCCAGAAAGGACTGAAGCTTTTGCAGGATTTTTGGGGCTTCCCAGGTTTAGAGCTCAAAGGCTCTAAGAAATTGGAATCCGTTCTAGCAGATCATATATCTCGGAGTTATGGCCTCAGAATTTGGGGCCTCCAGCCTCTAACTACCATAAGACATTCGATTACTACCCGCCGAATTATGCTTGAGGTCTTCGACGCCAGGATTCGGTCAGGAACACTCTCAGTGGATGGTGACAGAGAATGTAAATGGGTAAGGCTGGGGGAAATCGACCGTTATCCGTTTGCCTCAGCAGCTTCGCGCATTGTCAAGGTGCTCAGAGCAGCAGGAATGGCCACTCCCAGCTGTTAATCGTTTCGTCCAGAGCCCCCAATTAAAGTCTTACCCAGGGAAAGAGACTAACGACGGAACCTCATTCGGCAAGGCTGAGCCTTTCCGCATATCAGGCGATAAAGCCGCCCCTAGCTGGAATTTCTTCACACCTTCAGGGGAGAGAACGCGCGACGGAGCGCGCGTGCCACCCATGCGGGGTGGAGCGGGCGCTCCTGCGCACGCTGGGATGCTCTCGGGGCTGCTTCGCACCTCCTGCCGTAACTTGACGCATTACAGAACTACTATCAAAAATCTTGACAAATCCGTCCTTGCGGTCAAAATGAGTGGGGCATTTTGGAGTAATTATTCGATAACAGGAGTCAAGCATGAGCGGCAATCTGGTTGAATTTGACGACAATAATTTCGATACCGAAGCCTTAAGCGCTGACAAGCCAGTTCTCGTGGATTTTTGGGCTCCATGGTGTGCCCCGTGCCGCATGGTTGGACCGATCATCGAAGAGTTGGCCAACAGCTACAGCGGCAAGTTGAAAGTGGGTAAATTGAACACAGATGATAGCCCTGGCGTTGCGAGTCGCTATGGAATCATGAGTATCCCAACAATTCTTCTTTTTAAAAATGGGGAGATTGTCGATCGCATTGTAGGTGCGGTGCCAAAGAAAGATTTTGAGAAGATGTTGAGTATGCACATCTAAGTGAATCATGGAGATTACATCCCCTCGGAAAATCCAGGAAAACCGCGAGACCGAATTGCAGAAAAAAGATGTCAGTTTGTATTGCCCTCAATGCGGTGTGGAGTTGCAGGAGAATCACTGCAAACTGATCTGTCCGGGTTGCAAGTATTACATGTCCTGCTCGGACTACTATTGAGATCTCTCACCGGCCGGCCTTTTCAGCTCGAATATCATCCATCCTTTGTGGCGTGGGAACCTTCATACCCAAATCTGTTCTCGTCCTCTCATTAGGGCTTTTTTTCTACCTATTGTTCTTCCACGCGCTGGGAGACCTTGGCTTGGTTGGTCCGGACGAACCCCGCTATGCGCAGGTCGCGAAAGAAATGCTGGTCAGCGGCGATCTCGTGACTCCTCGCCTCTATGGTCAACCGTGGTTTGAAAAGCCCATCCTCTATTACTGGCTAGTTTCAATATCTTACAAAGCCGTTGGGATTTCCGAGTTTTCCGCTCGCCTGATTTCTGCTTTGGCTGCTGTTCTCGGCGTGTTTGCGATTTTTTGGGTGGCGAAAGACTTTCTGTCTCCCAGAGGTGGCGTTCTGGCCGGTCTCATCCTGGCTTCATCGCCACTGTACTTTTCCCTGGCGCGTGCAGCTACGATGGATATGCTTCTGACAGGGACTCTCACTGCGTCTTATGCCTGCCTCTACTTCACCCTGTTTGGTCAACTGCAAAAATCGACAAACGCAAACGAAATTTCGAGCCTCCGTTCGTCACCTGCTGTTTATTTCATCTACTTTTTTCTGGCCTTCTCAGTGCTGGCCAAGGGCCCAGTCGGAGTGGTTTTGATAGGAGGGACTTTATTACTGTTCTTAAGTGCAACCAGACAATTCGCACTTTTCAGGAAAATGAGGCCCTTCATGGGGATACTGATTTTTCTGGCCCTAGCGTCACCCTGGTATGGTCTTTGCTACCGGGCAAACGGATGGACCTTTGTCGATGAGTTTCTCCTAAAGCATAATCTGGCGCGCTTTGCCACCGATCGATATTGGCATTCGCAGCCATTCTGGTTCTATCTCCCGGTGCTGTTAGGAGGATTTTTCCCCTGGATCTTTCAGCTGGCTCTGGCAGCCCGGAGGCTTGCACCGAGTCGCTGGCGCGGAAGTTCAGCCGTTGATTCCAAAGAATTGTTTCTATGGCTCTGGGGACTGGTTCCAATCGTCTTTTTTTCGTTTTCAAGATCCAAACTTCCGGGATACATCCTGCCCTCGATACCGGCTTTCTCAATATTGGCGGCAAAAGAATGGGAGCAATCCCTGAACCTGAAGGAAGCCCATAATCTCGGAAAACCATTTCGGATTACCGCCTTCTTACAAGCCACCTTTGTTTGTGTATTGGGGCTAGCTCTGCCATTCATTGCGGAATATATAAATCTCGCGATCACCTCCTCAATTCCCCAACTCACGATGATCTTGTGTGGCGTCGGAATCGCGGGACTCTTTTCTCTTTATCGGGGCAGGATACGAAATCTCTTGGGAATTTACCTGGCTGGAATCGGGTTGGTGGTTGTCTTGGTGACCCACCGAATTATTCCACAAATCGAACCTTTCGAGTCTTCCCGCCAGCTGGCTGCTGTTTTAAGAAAGGAGGGCTTTGTAGATCAACCCATTTTCATTTATGGACTTTCTCGCCGTGTAGAATACGGTCTAAATTTTTATCTGAACACTCAGACTAAGATCATTTACTCAGAAAATGACTTGGCTTTCCCCGGGGCTGGAGAATGCTTCCTAATTACAACCTCTTCCCAAGACTCAAGGGCAATTCCACGAACCCTCATTGAATCTGAAACCATCTTTCATCAACAGAAAATCTTGAAGCTGACCGCGAAGTGAATC
>JBGOVH010000322.1:0-4311 GCA_041478005.1 Terriglobia bacterium
CGACTGGTGATATCGTAAAACTGAGAAAGGATCCAGGTGTCCAGGATGTCTCGGCCCTGAATTTTCCATTTCGGGTAATCGATCGTGCGCTCCGCAATGAAGAGACGTGAATTGTAGACCGCAGGTTCACTGCCATCTCTCCCCCATTTCAAGGCGATGTGATAACGATCTGCCCGGCTTTTGATGTAACTCAAGTCGTATTTGAAGATGTTATGACCTTCAATGATATCCGGATTCCGCTCCTGAATAATCTGGTTAAGCCTCTCAAGCATTTCCGGCTCTGTCAGCTCTTTCCCCCACAAAACGGTCTCCCATCCTGAGGAGTCACTCAAGGCAATGGCGATGATTCGATCGGATTCTCTCTGAGGGTTTGGGAACTCGAACCCAGGCGCGCAGTAGGTCTCGATGTCCAGCTGCAGCCGATTGAGATCAGCCATCTTCATGCCACGAAAGAGCGTTTGGCCCGTGGTCAGCAGATGTTGGTGGATCGGATCGTTGAGATAGAGGTAAGGCGCGGTCCTATCGGAAGGCGATCTTCCCGTTGACCGGTGGAGATATTTTTTTGCCGCATTCAATTCCTTCCAACTCTCAAAGATGGCTAGAAAACGAAAAGTCAGGTTGCCCGAAAGCGCCTTGAAAGACATGTTCCCCTTAAAATCTTTGAGCAACCGCTCTTCTTGGAGCCACAAGACTGGATGAAATTCCTGGGTTTCGGAAACGACCTGGCCGTCCAGTTTTCGATAAAGCAGTATCTGCCGGTCCTCATTTAGTTCAAGGGACACGATCCCAGTGGTTTCATTCCAACCGAAGAGCATTCGATTTTTCGAGAATGAGAGCGAGGTTGACACTGATTTGCTGGTTGAGCGAACTATGGGGTGGTCCGCGTAATCTTGAGAGCGGAAACCAAAGCCGACAGAAGCCGCAAAAACAAGAATTAACTGCCGGATTCTTCTTTGCTTGATTATCATAGTGCCTCTATCGCCCTGGAACCAATTCGTAAAATCATTCTTGTCTTGCAGGATGGATGATCCTCCAACCGGAGTTATCCACGAAAGGAAGCCGAGTGAAATCCTCTGAAGTCAGGCTCGAAGCTGAAGAATCGAAACGGAACGAAAATGTTTCACTCAGAGACTCTCCCCAGCGTTGGCTCCTGGCATTCCTGCTCGTTGTTGGCATGATCTTTTTATATGCCCAGCGCGGAGCACTCTCCGTCGCGGCTCCGTTCATGATCAGGGACCTGAATCTCTCTCCTACTGTGATGGGAATCTTGCTCTCTGCGTTTTTCTGGTCTTACTCCTTGATGCAAATACCGGCTGGCTGGCTTGTGGATCGGTTCGGCGTTAAGCGGACTTATGCATTCGGATTTGCATTCTGGTCTTTCATCACTGCTCTTACCGGGATTGCGCGGAGCTTGACTGCCCTGGTCTTCGTCCGCGTACTTTTGGGCGTAGGCCAGTCGGTGGCGTTTCCAGCCAGCGCACGAGCTGTGGCCAACTGGTTTCCGGACAGGGAGAGAGGCACGGTGACGGCCACATATCTGGCCGGAGTTCGAGTCGGACAGGCCTTGGTTTCGGCAGTAGGTGCTTTCTTGCTGAAGAGCTATGGCTGGAAATTTTTCTTTGTGGGCATCGGAGTTGTTCCATTGGTCTGGTTGCTCCCCTGGTATTTGTTTCTGCATCGGTGGGAAAACACGACAAGAACTGCAAGCAAACAAATCACTCCAAGACCGAAGGCTTCCTTGTTGAAGAGCTTATCCCTTCTGAAGAATCGCAGCGTACTGGGTATTTTTCTCGGGTTCTTTGCTTACGATTATGCCTGGTTCGTCTACGTATCCTGGCTCCCAAGTTATCTGATAATGGAACGAAAATTTGGCACCCGGGAAATGGGAATATATAGCTCCATCCCTTACCTGGCGATGTCCATAATTATTTTGCTGTCAGGTTTTGTGAGTGACGGGCTGATCCGGCGCGGTTATTCGGAGCTGCGGATCCGCAAGAGTTTTATCATCATGGGAATGTCGATTGGCTGTCTGATAGTGCCTGGCGGATGGGTATCAGATCCGATGACTTCCGTGTGGTTTCTGAGCATTTCGCTTTGCGGACTGGGACTTTGCTCCCCGAATACCTGGACTCTGACGCAATCGGTCTGCTCCAAAAATGTTGTGGGAACCGTTTCAGGAATTCAGAACTTTGGCGGCAATATCGGGGGGATCCTGGCTCCTGTGCTGACCGGCTATATCGCCCAGGTCAGCAACTCTTTCACACTGGCCCTCAGCATCACCGGATGCATCCTGGTGGGGGGGATTTTCTCCTACGGCTTCTTGGTCTCCGGAAAAGTGCAGCTGGAAGAAGTATGATCTTTGCTTTTTCCGGAAATCTACTGCCGGAAGATTAATGCATTAGTTTCGGGGGGAATTGCGCGCCATTGGTAGCCACAATGAATGCGCTCCCTGCATTCATCGTGAGCTTTTCCCAGAGGGAACTTCTGTCCGCGACAACGCAAGGTTTTTCATGGCTACCAAGGATTCCCCCGGTAACTGAGAAGGTGTGAAAAAATCGTAGTGACGACTTTAGTCGTTCCCCACTCGGCTTGAAAAGAAACGACTAAAGTCGTCACTACAAGTCATGGTGTTCGAGATCATGATCTTTTCACACCTTCTGAAGGCATACCTGAAGAACAGTTGACAATTGACCACCCCATATTCGCTTCGTATAATTCGTTGCTCTTCATGAAGCGGCATTCACGATTCAGCCGCTGCCCAAGGGCCGCTAGCTCAATTGGCAGAGCAACTGACTCTTAATCAGTAGGTTCTGGGTTCGATTCCCGGGCGGCTCACCAAGTTACAAACCATCACTCTGAGGCAGTGCCAGTTCTGGTGCTAGTAGCCTTCCTGTTAAGGACATCAACCGCCGCTTTAAGATAGCCTGGGGAAAGGTGGGAGTACCGCATGGTCATTTTGATATCTGCATGTCCCAATAATTTGCAGACTGTGTAGAGGTGAACTCCAGCCATTACAAGACGGCTTGCAAATGTGTGCCGGAGGTCATGCCAGTGGAAATTCTCAATAGTGGCTTGCTTCAAAAGCTCCTCCCAGTAATAGGGCAAGTCTTTGCGGCATTCTTTTTGTTTCCTGCCGGGAAAGACAAAAGGATTATCAATCAGTCTTATTCTCGAACGGCTTTGGAAGATTTCAAAAACCACATCATTCATTGGAATGATCCGAGAATCTCCAGATTTAGAGTCCTTCACAAGGATGTGTCGCAACCTGAAATCTACCTCGGACCTTGTTGTTGAAACCCTCCCCCTTGAGACCCCATTTCTTGGAATTTCAGGGTTTCTTCCGGGTGGTTGCCTCGCCCGCGCGTATAAGGCCCTAAAAAACGGCCAAAAACGCACCCCCTAAGCACCCCCCACATCCGCGGACTCTTTATGACCCCGAAGAAAAACCTGCCCTGTTTCCTAACATCCTGCCCCTTGACCCTGTGTCTTAGATTTGCACTTCTTCTCGGAGTTGCCTCGCTTGTCAGGCGGGGCGTTCTCCCAAGATACCCCCAAGAAGGCTCCAGCAGCCTCCCTTAAAACTGCCAGTAGCTCTCCTTTATTGAGGGATTACGAGTCCATAGTTCTAAATCTCTTCCCAAAAGTAGACATCTGTCAGTAGAATTTTTTTCACATTCTGGAATGAATTAGCGGTAAAACGTTCCTGAAATCTGGCTCAATAGTCTGAAAATATGAGAGTTAGATACAATCTCAGAAATTGACCACGCCGTTTGGCATGGAACTTGACAGTGTTTTTATCTCCCGGGGGTAAACTTTTCGTGAAAAGAGGACACAATGTCACCCAAAGAACATTTGGACATTACGGTTCGGGGTAAGGACATATTTGGCGCTTCTTTTGGAGAGAGAGCAAAGCTTACCGCTGTTGCTGACAGCGAAGTATGCCTTTCCATGTGGCGCCCTGTAGCAGAGCATGCCCTAGTCGAAGTCCAGTTTTACGATAATGAGAACTATTGGCTGCAGGGGCAAATCATGAAAGTCACAAAACACCTGGACGGTACGCAAACCGTAAGAGTTAAAATGCATTAATCAATTTCACCTTGATGGAAAATCCGAGAGGTTTGCCGGGCTTTCCACTGTCCCAATAAACTGGTTACCCGGAGGGAGCCCAGAACAATCAGCACATGGCAACCCAAGCTGTGGAAACTGCCGCACGATGGAAACCGTGGAAAAATCAAAAGCGAGTTTCCCACAGTTCTCACAGCTTCTACTGCTAGCTTCAATAATCCTAAAAGCTTGAATAAGGCCGCTGCG
>JBGOVH010000397.1:0-3880 GCA_041478005.1 Terriglobia bacterium
AGAAGCTAAGCGCCGCGGGATGGCGTGAGCGAAAAAGTGAAATAGAGAAGCGGTGAGTTGGGGAACCAGTTGGGAAGATTTCTCGATTCATCGATTCCCCATCTCATTCCCGGTTTCTTCGGAAATCGTGGCGTCTTGGCGGTTGGATCCCGGCTCCCAGGGTCAGTTGTTAGGCAGGTTGTAGGATCGCAATTTCCGATAAAGCGTCTTGGGAGTAATGCCGAGCATGCCGGCAGCTTTACCGCGGTGCCAATTCACCTTGTCCAGTGTGGCCAGAATCTGCCCCTTCTCCAGCTCAGCCAGGCTGACCGTGCCATTTTCCCCTGTTTTTTCCTGCTTGGAGACAGCAACAGTCACGGGCAGATTCACTTTTTTCTTGTTATAAATTTCCAGCGGCAAGCAATCTGCGGTGATCATTCCGCTCACCGTGAGGACCAGTGCACGCTCAACCACATTCTTGAGTTCTCTGACGTTGCCGGGCCAATCGTACCCACACAGTAGTTCCATAGCGTCTTCACCAACATCTATGGCTTCTTTCGCTTGAGCTTTCTTGACGAAGTATTCAACCAGCAATGGAATATCATCCTTCCTCTCCCGCAGAGGCGGGATCTCAACCGTGACGGTATTGATGCGATAGAGTAGGTCTTGTCGAAAGCGGTTCTCCTTGACTTCATCCAATAGGATTTTATTGGTTGCCGTTACCAGGCGGATATCGACCTTTACTTGTTTGATTCCCCCAACTCTAAAGAAGCAGCGTGTTTCCAGGACGCGCAAGAGTTTCACCTGCAGGCGCGGGCTGAGCTCACCGATTTCGTCCAGAAACAGCGACCCACGATCTGCCAGCTCAAACAACCCCGGCTTTGACGTTTCTGCGCTGGTAAAGGCGCCCTTTTCATAACCAAACATTTCGCTTTCCAGCAAGGTTTCCTGGATCGCCCCGCAGTTGATATCGATGAACGCTTCGCTATGGCGCGGCGAAAAACGATGGAAAGATTGGGCAACCAGCTCTTTGCCCACACCGCTTTCACCCAAGATCAACGCATTCGAATCGGTTTTTGCCGCTCGTTCCACGAAGTCAAGCAATTCTTTCATCTTGCGGTTGTTGGTCACCAGCAGCGAGCCGCTTTCTTTGCGATTCAGACGAGTCTGCATATAGAGGTTTTCTTTTTGTAGATCACGTCTCTCACAGGCCTTGCGAATCAAAACGTCCAATTCTTCAATCTTGCAGGGCTTGGTCAGGTAGTCGTAAGCACCGGCCTTCATGGCCTCTATAGCCGTTTCCACTGTTGCGTTTCCCGTCAGCATGATGACTTCCGCGGACGGCTCGGTCTGTTTTAGAACTTTGAGTGCCTGGATCCCATCCATGTTGGGCATCATCATGTCCATGACAATAACGTCGTAATCAACCTTTTGGGCAAATTCAATGGCACTTTTACCGTCATTGGCAACCGAGACTTCGTAGTTTCTTCGCGCGAGTTCCTTTTGCAGGATAAGACTGACGTTCTTTTCGTCCTCTGCAATCAAGAGCTTAATTTTCTTTCCATTCAACATAACTGAATTTTCCTCTATCTGATTTTGAGGGGGATGAAGATCTTGAAGCTAGTGCCCTTCCTTTCTTCCGACTCGACCTTAATGAAACCTTGATGGCTGCGAACAATACCGTAACAAATGGACAGCCCTAATCCGGTGCCTTTCCCGATGGGCTTAGTGGTGAAGAAAGGATCAAAGATTTTGTTGAGATTCTCATGTGGGATGCCAATGCCGGTATCTTGAAATTGAATGCGAACATACGTGTGCCGGTTACGAACTTCCGTCCCAGTTCGAATAATGAGAGTGCCGGACTCGTTCATGGCGTCCATGGCATTGATACACATGGCCAAAAAGACTTGTCGCAGTTCCCCATTGTTTCCGACAACCGGGGGACATTTGGCATCCAGCTCTTTAACGACTCGAATCTGTTTGAAGGCCTTATGGTGGCTTAGCAGTTGAAGAGTCTGCTCCAATGTATCGTTAACACTCATCTCCTGTTTCAGGATCTCTTTGCTGCGGCTAAAATCGAGCAGGTTATAGATGATTCCTTTACAGCGCGTAATCTCATCATCGATGATCTTTAGGTACTCGGGAAAATCCTCAAAAGCCGGCACCTTGGCTAGTTCTTCATCTTCGGCTCGTGAGATGAGACCTTCTACGCAGCCAGCTATAGCCGCCAGGGGATTATTGATCTCATGAGCAATTCCAGCTGCCAGCTTGCCAATGCTGGCAAGCTTTTCATTGGTTGCCAGAGATTCCTCCAGTCTTCGGCGATCGCTGATATCATCCCCAAGCGTGATGACATGTGTGACTTCATCACTGTCGATCGACATAGGAATCTTGCGCAGATGATAAAATCGCTTCTCCCCAGAGGACCAGGAAACCGTCTGGGTTTCAAAGGGGTGGCCCGTTTTGAACACGTGGTCAAATTCGTTTTTTACTCGGTCGGAGGACATGCTGGAGAAGACCGAGAAGATGTTTTCCCCAATGACTCGATCACGGGAGACCCCCAAAATCCCTGTTTCCCTCTTCTTGTTCCAAGTCACCACAGAATAATTCTTATCGATGACATAAAGCCCAATGGGCAGTGAATCAATAATGCACTCCATGAATTTCTTCTGGTTCTCAAGCTCCTTGGTTCTCTGCTCTACCATGGATCTCAATGTCTCAGTATGCATTTTGGCTGAGGAATAGAGTTCGGCGTTCTTCAACGCCAGGGCTAAATTGCCGGCAACTGCGCTGAGCAGGTTAAGATGGTCTGAAGTGTATGCATGGGGCAAGTTACTTTCAACATCGAGCACACCCAGAATCTTGTCTTGGTGCACCAGCGGGACCGCCATCTCAGATCGAGTTTCTGGAAAATAGCGTATGAATTGGGGCTCCATTTCAACATCGGGCACAATCCGTGGTTCCTTGTGCAGTGCCACCCACCCTATTAGTCCTTGTTCAGGCAGGAAGTTGTCCCTGATGGAAAGGCTCTCCAGGCTGGGATGGTAGGAAGCCATAAGCCGCAAGCGATTCTCTTGGTCATTCCACAAGGCAATAATGCACCCATATAGGTTCAGTTCAGTGCTGATGACCCTGGCTGCCTGTTTGAGGAGCTCCACTTGATCGAGGGACTTATTAAATTCCGTCGAGAGTTTATTGAGAATGACAACTTCGTGAGCTCGCCTCTTTTCAAATGAGTAAAGGCTTTTCATCTCCTGGGCAAATTCACGCTCGCGAAGATGTGATCGAATCCTGGCCAGCAATTCTTTTTGCAGAAATGGCTTTACGAGGTAGTCGCTTGCTCCCACGTCGAGCCCGCGTACCTTGCTTTCAATGGTGTCCAAGGCGGTAAGGAGAATGACGGGGATGTCTCTCGTTGCCTCATTCTTCTTGATGCTTTGGCATAGGGAATAGCCGTCAACTCCCGGCAGCATGACATCAAGAAGGACGAGATCTATCCTGTTGTCTTTCAGAGCCTGCAAGGCTTCGTCGCTAGATTGTGCCAGGCTAACATCATAGCCTTCTTTCTCCAAAACCGTTTCAGTAACAGCCAAAATGTTGGGGTCGTCGTCAACCGCTAGTATTGAGTGGCACTGTGGCCGTGAAGGGTCAACCAGATTCATATGCTTCTTTCGCAGAGAGGGCAATGGTGATAATCACTTGCAATTACACCTCTAATAACACCGAGAAGCTGGGAGTCTCTTCTCTTTCAATTATTCCTATCGGTAAAGTTGACCGAAGACTGTAGACAAATGCTAGGAGATGGACTTTACTGCGGGGGGGGAAGAATCTACTCGTATGGACTATTCAAAAGAGAGAGCGCTCATTCGTGGGATGAGACGGACAACATAATGGACGAAAG
>JBGOVH010000300.1:0-4535 GCA_041478005.1 Terriglobia bacterium
CACTCGAGGAGATGATGGATTTATAGACGGAGTGATCGCCAAAGATGTGGAAAGCGGGCAAGAGTTTCACGCTGGCGCCAAAGTCGTGATTAACGCAGCGGGTCCTTTCTGCGATTCCGTGCGTCAGATGGGAGATGCAAGCGTTGCACCTCTAATTTCCCCTAGCCAGGGGATTCATCTTGTCTTTGATCGGTCGTTTCTACCTGGCCATAGCGCCATTATGGTGCCTCACACCAACGACGGACGAGTGATGTTTGCCATCCCGTGGCATGGGCACACGCTGGTGGGCACCACGGATACGCCAATCTCCTGCCTTTCGTTGGAGCCCGTGCCTATGGACGAAGAGATAGAATTTATTCTCAGCACAGCAGCGAAATACTTGGCCAAGGGACCCACTAGAAGTGATGTCCTCAGTGCTTTTGCTGGCATCCGCCCATTGGTCAAATCGAGTGAGACCAAAAATACCTCGGCCCTTTCACGAGATCACACTATCCACATCGATCATTCCGGCCTACTGACCATTACCGGAGGAAAGTGGACCACCTACCGGCACATGGCCGAAGACTGCGTCAACCAGGCGGCCACGCTTGCAAGAGTTGCTGAGAAACCCTGCGTCACTACCCACCTCAATATTCATGGGTTTCACAAGCATGCCGAAAAGTTCGGAGCTTTGACAGTTTATGGCGCCGATGCGCCTGCAATTCAAGATCTGATTCGTGCAGACGCAGCTCTTGGGAAAAGACTGCATCCGGCACTCCCATATTGCGGTGCGGAGGTCCTGTGGGCCACTCGCTCGGAGATGGCTTGCACGGTGGAAGATTTTCTAGCGCGACGCACGCGAGCCCTGTTTCTCAACGCTCGCGCGGCCATCGAAATGAGCCCGTGGGTGGCCGAACTGATGGCCAAAGAACTGGAACATGGGGAAGAGTGGAAGGCGGTACAGATTAGTGCGTTCCGGGAGCTGGCAAGAGGTTATCTGGTCTCGTAGGAAGACCAAATCTGAAACAAGGATCAGAAAACTTTCTGGCAGGCGATGAAAAATCTATCCTTATTTTCGAGCGCAAAACTGACTTTACATTCTTAATACTGAGTTGCTAAGATCGCCCCTCAACGGAAGGGCTCCCTGAGCTGCACCGGTTAGTTTATCCCGACAGCGCAACAGGGAGGCAGCGCCAATTGGTTTCATGTTTTTGTGCCTTAACTCCCTATGTCAGTATCGAGTCAATTCAAACACCTTACCAGTTTGTGCAATAACCTGATCAGTCTGCTGGGAATTGTTATCACCACCATCAGTGCCCTTGTGATGCTGGTGTTGTTTCTATTGGAAACCTTTGGGAGTCTTTCCAATCCCTATGTTGGGATCATCACTTATCTAATCCTGCCATTCTTCTTCTTGATAGGGCTAATTCTCGTTCCCATCGGCATCCGGCAATTGCGAGGGATGAGAATGAGGTTGGAACCCAAAGGGCAGACGGCTCCAGAACTGCTCAATTACCCGCGCTGGGATTTCAACGACTTCCGGGTTCGAAGGACAGCTCTTATCGTTATCTTCGCCTCTGTGGCCAACGTGATTATTCTCTCGATCAGCACCTACCAGGGTATTCACTACATGGAAAGCGTGGAATTCTGCGGGACGGTGTGTCATACCGTCATGAAGCCGGAGTTCTCGACTCATCAGGTTTCCCCCCATTCCCGTGTTTCTTGCACCGGTTGCCATATCGGTCCAGGGGCCTCCTGGTTCGTTAAATCCAAGTTAAGTGGGGTTCGCCAGGTTTTTGCTGTGGTTTTCAACACCTATCACAAGCCGATTACCACGCCCGTTGCAAACTTGCGCCCAGCCCGGGACACCTGTGAGCAGTGTCATTGGCCGGAGAAATTTCACGATGATCGCTCCCGTATCATTCGGAAGTACAGCAATGACGAGAAGAACACGCCTCTGACGACCGCCTTGGTATTGAAGGTAGGGGGCGTTCAGGACAAGGTGGGCAACGGCAGAGGAATTCATTGGTGGCACATGGATCCGTTTAACAAGGTGAGCTATATTGCAGACGAGAAACGCGAAACGATGTACTGGGTGGAACACCGAAATGGCAAGGGCGAAGCAACGGAATACTCGCTAGCCGATTCCAAATTGACTTCTCAAGATCTAGCCAAACGGGAGAGGCGGATCATGGACTGTGTTGACTGCCACAACCGGCCAACGCATATTTACCACCTTCCTGAGGAGTCAGTGGATAAGGCCATTACCGATCTCGAAGTGGACCGCTCACTTCCCTTTATTAAGAAGAAGAGTGTCGAATTGCTCAAGGCCAATTATGCGAGCGAAGCGGAGGCTCAATATGGGATTGAGTCGGGGTTGAAAGATTTTTATCAAAAACAATACCCCGAAATCTCGACCGCCAACTCCAAAAAGATCCTTTCGGCAGCGAAGACATTGCAGGCCATTTATTCACGGAACGTCTTTCCGAAAATGAATGTGACCTGGGGGACCTATCCAAACAATCTGGGTCACCAAGATTTCCCGGGGTGTTATCGCTGTCACGATGACAACCATAAGTCCAAAGATGGAAAGACCATCACGCAGGATTGCTCTTCCTGTCATGATCTCCTGGCTGTGGATGAGGAGAAGCCCCTCGTGGATCCAAAAATCCTGCAAAACACAGCATCCGGGATTTGAAGAGGCGAGAGGACGAATCTTGAAGAGTTTTTTAGTAGGGTGATTGCTCTATTTGCCCCGTAAATCAATATTTGGAAGCCACCGTGAGGGCTTCTTCCGATCCGTGGGATTATTTTCAATCAAAGGAGGCCGGGCTCGAGAGTGGATCAGCGCGGATGTGTTGCAACGTAATTACCAATCAAACCACCAAGAACCCCTCCAGCCAGAATATCTGAAGGAAAATGCTTGCGAGCTCCCCATCTGGAAAGGCTGATTGCGGTGGCTATAGAGTAGGATGACACCTTAAGCCACGTCGGGCTCTTGGGATTCCGCGCGACTACCATGGCTACAGCCCAGCTATGCATGGCATGCCCGGAGGGGAATGAGTCTCCACCTTTCCAGAAACGCCCCTGACCGCTGTTGTCTAACGGACGCTCTCGTGCTGTCATGAATTTCACGCCGTAATTGACAATGACCGAGTCCGCCAGAGCCCGCGCCGACGACCGGCCCATATCAAAAATCTGGCTATCGTTTTTCCTTTTTCCTATCACCATTGTTCCTGCTACCACACCACCGAGAGAATAGATTGCTCCGATGTATGAGACCCGTTTGCTCCATTTGATCTGGTCTGGAGTATTCGGGAGCCATTTGGCAGCATCTTCATCGGTAGCAATGAGCGCGGCCGTCCCGGCAGCCAGCGGGAGGGCGATGGTAGCCCACTGCCGGCGGTTCATCCGGAAGGGACTTGGCCAGACTGCCTTCTGGTCAACCCAGAGATCTCTTGCAAACCTTTTCGGGGCTGAATCCTTTGGCTGGACTGATCGTGGGTTTGTTGCAGACCCTGAGGCCTCGGGTGGAAGGGGCTGCTGAGTTCCGTTTGACGGTTCTTGCCCGTAGGTCACCCAGCTGAAAACGAGGAGCAGAACGGTCCATGTCGTAAGCACCCGTCCTAAGAGTGTCGCGTTTCTTACCATTTCCTCTCGATCCCAATAACTTCCGCCCCATGGATCTTCTTGCACAAATCCTTCATTCGAAAGCCGGGGGTGACCCCTTGTGTCTTGGCGCCCACCACGACAAATGGTGGGACCGGAGGATGGTCGTTTCCGGGACCGCGTTGCAGTTCTTCACGCGTCATTCGCTTTAGGCCGTGACGGTTCTGAAGCGCTTGGTTAGTCGGCATCTTAATCAGAGTTGCCATAGTCCGAGTTTAAAGTTTCTGATTTCCCTAGGGCAGCCTCGCCGGCTCGTCGATGGTATCGAAAAACCAGTCGATATCGGGTCCCGTTGGGATATAATCGACGCCCTTATCATTCCAGTGGTGACCGCTGCTAATTATCTGGTTCAGTGCATGGCGTCCCAGCCAGTGCTCTGTTCTGTGGCAGACCTCGCATTGCGACAGAATCCCGATAGCGATTGTTTCCGCACGCATCCAATCGCGCTGGACCCCGACGATGATCGCGGCGATGTTTTCATTCAGGTATGATCGTGAATCGCGCACCAGTTCTGCGCAACGCCCGCAGTGACGCGAACCCGCCGCGCCCCAATGTGCACAAAGTGCTGCCGGATCATTGCGCCTCGCTAGGGCAGAGCCCACATGCTTTACAACAGCCGACCCGTTCGAGTTTTGCGTCCGATGCTCCTTTGCTCTGGCTCGCAATCGGCCGGGCGAAGTATGTGATCCACATCTGGTTATACGATTGAACGCCGCGACGCCGTGACCCCATGCTTCACCATTTTCCCTGAAAAAAAATAATCCATTTGCCGGCCACTTGGCCAAGGCAGGCGCGAGCGACACCCAGGGCTTGACAGGCGGCTGCCTTGCCGACATGTTCAGAAAGGGTAAGTGTCGTGCTCATTCGTTGCTGTCTCCCTTCCGGGG
>JBGOVH010000349.1:0-4121 GCA_041478005.1 Terriglobia bacterium
ATCAACAGGAGTTATAGCTAGAGACTATAGCCGAAGCCGCACCCTTTTGCAACTAGGTTTTTGCATGGCTGCACGACCCTGCCAGTGTTCTCCGCATTCCCCGACGGTCGGCCTGCTGAACATCGCGGAAGCTAGGTCAGCAGCCCGCGTGTCAGCATGGACAAAATCGCAGTTTAATCACTTGCGGGACTTTGACGGGGCTATGAGGTTTTGTACTTGTTACGTCTGCTCTACGTTCTTCTTCTTTCGCCTTTTGCCAAATATCCAGGAAACCAGGATTCCAATCAAATAGAGCAACAACATAGGCATGGCAAAAATCATCATGTTGGGAATGTCCGAGGTTGGAGTTAGGACGGCGGCGGCAACAAAAATGATGAGGATGGCATAGCGGAGATTTTTCAGGAGAAATCTGGCATTGACAATGCCAAAGATAGTCAAGAAGAAGATGATGATGGGGATTTGAAAGATGATGGCACAACCTAGAATTACGGTAAGCACTAGGTCCAAGTACTCCGTAATGGTCACCATGGGCTGGAAGGCATCGCCAAGGCTGATCAGGAATTTGAGCGCCATCGGTAAAGCGATCTGATGGGCGAAAGCCCCTCCCATTAGAAACAGAATACTCGTTGAGAAAATGAACGGGACGGCCAACTTTTTTTCACGAGCATATAAACCGGGCGAAATGAAAAGCCATGCCTGCGTCAGAACGACGGGTGAAGCCAGGAAGATCCCAGCCAGCAGGGCCACCTTCATGTAGATAGTGAAAGGGTCTGTGGGATTGGTGTAAACAAGCTTCCCACCACTTAGATTTTGCGTGATTGGAAGGGCAAGAAAATTATAGATCTTTTCAGCGAAACCCCAGCAGGTTAAGAAACCGACGGCTATGGCGGAAATCGAAATAATTAATCGTCGACGAAGTTCGTCCAGGTGATCGAGAAAGGACATCTTTGCCGACGATTCGAGCTCACTATCGTCCTGGTCGTCAGTGTGCATCCACGTTGACTTCTGGAGTAGATTTGGAAGTGGATTTGGAGTCTGAGTCAATGCGGGAGGTTGAGGCTGCTTCCGATTCAATGGCGCGCACTTCTTCTTCGATCGTGGACTTCAATTCATTTGAGGCCTTGCGAAATTCAGCCAGACCTTTTCCGAGAGATTTGCCCAGCTCCGGCAATTTCCGCGGTCCGAAAACGATCAAGGCCACAATAAAAATAATGATTAATTCCGGAACACCTAATGGGCCCATATTCCCTCCAATTATTCTGAATCATAGTTGAGGCCATCCTTAAAGTCAAGACGCCACGACTTCAATGGGGTGTGCGACAAATTTGTGGGTGAGATACGTTTAGAAGTCGCAGCAAGGCGGAACGCACGCTCCTGGGCGCGTTTCAGCGTGCGCCAGAGCGCCCGCTCCGCCAGAACCAACCCAGTTACCCGCAGACTTGCCGCACACCCTCTTCAATGTCTTCAATAGCTTCAATTGAGATGGAGAGCTATTTTAGATATACTACTTGCTTTAGTTGGAAGGAACAATATTTTATCAGGCTAGTGATGCGAAGAGTTTATCTCGACAACAATGCGACTACTCGGGTTGCTCCCGAAGTGCTGCAGGCGATGCTTCCTTATTATGAGGGAAACTACGGCAACGCCTCCAGCGTTCATTACTTTGGCCAGGAGGCAAAAGGTGCACTGGACAAGTCTCGCCAGCAGGTAGCCCGATTGTTAGGTTCCGAACCAAACGAGATTGTTTTCACGTGTGGTGGCACAGAGAGTGATAATCTGGCGATACGCGGCCTTGTTGAATCAGTGCCAGGTTCCGACAAGCACATTATCACCACCCAGATTGAACATCACGCTGTTCTTCATACTTGCCAGGCTTTGCAGAAGACCGGCGTTAAGGTTACATACTTGCGCGTTGATGGCGAAGGGAGGGTTAACCCTTCAGACGTCGAAAAGGCAATTACTCCGGCTACGGTATTGATAACCGTGATGCACTCCAATAACGAGATTGGGACGATGCAGCCAATTCGCGAGATTGGTGAGATTGCCCGGGATCATGACATTTATTTCCACACGGATGCAGTGCAGGCAGCCGGGAAGGTTCCCTGGACTGTTGAAGAACTGGGTGTCGACCTGTTGTCGATTGCGGGACATAAGTTTCATGGGCCCAAGGGTGTTGGCGCACTTTATATTCGGAAGGGAACCAGAATACGTCCTCTCTTCTTCGGCGGAGCACATGAGAGGAATCGCCGGGCAGGCACCGAAAACATTCCACAGATTGTGGGACTGGGTACTGCTGCAGAGCTGGCGGTAGATGGAATGGAAGAGCGCACAAGGTCGATCGAGCAACTGCGAGCCGCGCTGGAATCGGAGATCTTTAATCGTATTCCTCTGGTGCATCTCAACGGTTCCAGCAACAACAGAATCCCCAATACTTCCAATATACGTTTTGAGGGGGTTGAATCTGAAGGTCTTGTGATTAATCTTGATCTTGCTGGCGTTGCCTGTTCCACGGGCTCTGCCTGTGCTTCTGGATCGATCGAACCGTCTCATGTGCTCCTAGCCCTGGGCCTCTCCCATGAGCAAGCTTTCGGATCGATTCGATTCAGCCTTTCGCGCTATACAACCCGTGAAGAAGTGGATGAAGTGTTGTTTCTTCTTCCCAGCATTATCGAGCGTTTGCGGGAAACATCTCCGAGATTCTCAAAATCCCCCAACGTTATATCGCAGGCACGTAGTTGATTTATTTGAACACTGCATAATTGATTGAGTTTTAGGTGGATAATGCCAGAAAAGATTGTTGTTGCTATGAGCGGTGGAGTAGACAGCTCCACTGTGGCCGCCTTGCTTCAGGAGCAGGGTCACGATGTCGTGGGTCTCTCCATGCAGCTGTGGGATTACAGCAGGACGGAATCAACAGGTGGCAAGTCCGAAGAAGAGCTGAAAAAGTCTGGAACGTGCTGTTCCATCGATGACATCTACGATGCTCGACGTGTGGCTCATTTTTTGAACTTGCCATTTTACGTTGTGAATTTCGAAGAAGCCTTTGAGAAGGAAGTTGTGCGGCCTTTTGTCGAGTCCTATCTGGCAGGAGAGACTCCGATCCCTTGCGTGCGATGCAATACATTCATGAAGTTCGATCATCTTCTAGATCGAGCTTGGCAGATCGGAGCCACCAAGCTTGCCACAGGACATTATGCTCGAGTCCGCTACAGTGAATCCACTGGTCGGTACGAGCTTCTGCGCGGCACAGACAGCAGTAAGGACCAGTCTTATTTCCTGTTTGAAATGACTCAGGCCCAGCTCAGCCGGGTACTGTTTCCTCTGGGAGAATATCCGAAGACGGAAGTCCGAAAAATGGCCGAGAATTTCCGCCTGCCAGTTTTCGAAAAGCCGGACAGTCAGGAGATTTGTTTCATTCCGAGCAGGGACTATGGCCGATTCCTGGAAAATTACATCGGAAACCGGCGAATGGAGTCTGAAGCGCAGGACGACTATGCCTTTCCCGCTGGACCTCCTCTCTCCGGCCAGCGAGAAAGTCTCAAGAACCGGCTCCCGGGAGAGATAGTCTCCACGGCAGGGACGGTGCTGGGGGAACATCGTGGAATCCATCATTTCACAGTTGGCCAGCGAAAAGGTCTAGGTCTTTCGATCGGAGAGCCTCTCTACGTGATTCAAACAGATGCGGCCAGTAACCGTGTAGTTGTCGGCAAACCGCAGGATTTGATGAAGCTTGGTCTGGTTGCCGACAAGATCAACTGGATCTCGATTGAGAAACTGGAGAAACCGATTCGAGTCCAAGCCCAGATTCGTAACCGGCATAAAGCCGCTTCGGCTACCGTTCACAATCATGAACTGAACACCGTCTATGTAGAGTTTGACTCGCCCCAGCGTGCGATTACGCCCGGTCAGTCTGTGGTCTTCTACGACGGGGATTGCGTTGTTGGAGGGGGATGGATTAGGGAAAGCCGGTAACTCATAGCCAAGGCCAGCCACGGGGGCTCAGAGCCACGGAGAATAATAAGAGGCAGGAATTTCTTTACCTACGCATTGAGGTGTCAGGCCTGAGTTTCGATTTGAGAACCATTCCCCTCAACCGGCCTCTTTACTTCTTGGCCCCTGTG
>JBGOVH010000248.1:0-4971 GCA_041478005.1 Terriglobia bacterium
AAGATTCTCCTGAATTAGCCGAATGAGCCCTCCACCCACGGTACCGGCGCCGAGGATCGCGATGGTGAATCCTTTTCCAGCATGTTTTCCGTTCTTCAATAAAACCTCATCCGATTTGATGTCTATCACAATTTTCCAATTCTCAATGAGTCTTGATCTGATACTTCCGGATCTTTCTCTGCAACGTCGGTCGTGAGATCCCCAGAAGTTCGCACACCTTGCCCCGGTTGCCCCCGGCAAATTTTAGAGCGTTTAGGATATGCTCTTTTTCAACCTCGTCAAGCAATTTTATTCGCGAAGAAGAGGACTCAGTACCGGTTTCCACGCTCTCTTGCAGTGAATTGTGCACCGCCTCTTCGGTCAAAATCTCCCCTTGTGTCAAAACCAATGTGCGACGCAAGGTGTTCTCCAACTGCCGGATATTTCCGGGCCAGTCGCAGTTGACCAGTGACTGCAGTGCTCGGGCTTGCACTTTCTTGATCCTCCGATTCAGCTCTCGATTGAGTTTTTGCAGAAGATAATCAACCAGCAAGGGAATATCCTCACGGCGCTCTCGCAATGGCGGCACGAATATGTGGATCACATTCAACCTGTAGTAGAGGTCATCGCGAAAAGCTCCACGGGCCACGAGTTCTCGCAGCGATCGGTTGGTAGAGGCAATGATACGGACATCGGCTTTGATTTTGTCTTTCCCACCGACTCTTTCGAATTCTCGTTCCTGAATCACGCGCAGAAGCTTGACTTGCATGGTGAGAGACATGTCACCTATCTCATCCAGCAAAAGCGTCCCGGAATTAGCCAACTCAAACTTGCCTAACTTACGATAGCTCGCTCCCGTAAAGGCGCCTTTTTCATGCCCAAACAGCTCGCTCTCCAACAGAGTTTCCACGATCGCGGAACAATTGATGGATATGAAGGGTTTGGTTGCATCGGTGTGATCATGAATGGCTCGGGCGATGAGTTCCTTTCCCGTGCCGCTCTCTCCTTCGACTAGAACCGTCGTCTTGCTCTGCGAAACGACTCCGATCGTCTTGAAAATCTCCTTCATTGCCTTGCTTTTCCCAATGATGTCATGCTCATGGAACTGCGAAGAGACGGGAAAATACTCTTTCTCTTTGCGCCGAGTTTCGGTTCTGCCCTGCAAGGCACGTTCAATGGCTGCCTGCAGCTCATCGATTTCAAGTGGTTTATGAATGTATTCCATCGCCCCCAACTTCATGGCCTTGACCGTGGTTGGCATATCATGAAAGGCGGTAATCATGATGACGCTCGAATCTGGCGCACTCTCTCGGATCCGCTGCAAGATGTCCATCCCATCTGAGTCCGAAAGGAAGATGTCCAAAATAATCACATTCCAAGGCTCGGTTTGGATTTTCCTCAATCCTTCCTGGCCTGAATAAGCAGTTCCCACTGCATAGCCTTCCTCGGTGAGGTAGAGGCTCAAAGATTCACAAATTGATTTGTCGTCGTCTATAACTAGAATTTTATGCATTCATGATTGGATTCGGGTCTGTAGAGCGTTTGTTCCTTCATTTTCCTCTTGATCGACTGGCAAGAAAACGTTGACCTGAGTGTACTGTCCGATTCTGCTATCGACTTCAATTCTACCGTTATGTTGTTCTATGATTTTCTTCACAATCGTCAACCCGAGACCGGTTCCATTACTCTTTGTTGTGTAAAAAGGGTCGAAAATGTTAGGCCGTTGCCCTGAAGGGATTCCGGCCCCGTCATCACGAACCGCTATTTTCATCCATTTCCCTTCGTCATTGTGATCCAGCCCGGCGGCAATCTTAAGCCTTCCGCTGACACTCATCGCTTGTATTGAATTGAGATACAGGTTCGTAAACACCTGCATCATCCTGACAAGGTCGATTGAGACTCGAGGAAGACGACGGCTGTATTTTTTAGTGACAATGATTTTCTTTTCTTCCAAACGATCTTGCACTATCAACAGGGACTTCTCCAGGACTTCGGTGATGTCTTCTTCGGAAAAATTAAGTTGCAATGACTTAGAGTAGTCAAAAATTTCCTGGAGAATCTTCTGCAGGTGATCAATCTCGAAACTGGCAATGGCCAGCCTTCGTTGATCATTGCGCGAAAGCCCTTCTCGTTTGGACAAAATCTGAATGTTCATTTTGATGGAAGAAAGAGGGTTCATGATCTCATGCGCAATCTGGGTGGACAGCTTTCCTATGGTAGCCAGCCGCTCAGACAGCAGAAGTTGCTGGCTTAAGACCCGGAATTCGGTGATGTCTCGAATGATACCGAGCGAACCGGCAACTTCAGAACGATCATTACGTAAAAGAGAAGCGGACAAACTGGCAAAAATCTTTTTGCCGTTTTTGCCCAGATATTCAACTTCAATATTCTTCAGTTTGCCTTTCCGCAAGAGTTCTCCCATGATCCGGCGGGCTTCTTCCCTGCCCTTGGCGTAGAACGGGGTGGCCGATTTGCCTAGCACTTCTGACTCTTTATAACCAAAAATTTCCTCCGCTCCTTTGCTCCAAAAAATCAGATGTCCTCGCGTATCAGCGGTTGTAATCGCGTCGCTGGAACTTTCGATGAGCGTCTGCAAATAATCTTTGGCCTGTTTGCACTCCTGGTACAACGTGGCATTCTTGTAAACGTTCGCCAATTGGTCGGCAATGTTTTCAAGAATCTCGAGATCCAAAGAATCAAAGGCATTCAACCTGTCCGATTCCACGTTGATGACTCCAGCCGGCTGTCTTCCTATTTTTATCGGGACACAAAGTTCGGCCTTAGTGAATTGACGCACTCGGGAATAGCGCGGATCCTTGGACACATCGTTTGCCATGACGCTCTGACCCGTTTTGGCCACGGTACCGATGATCCCTTCCCCAATCTTTCGGCGATATTCTTCGGGCATCAGAGAGGACTTTTCGCCGACTTGCGCTTTCATCACGACAACGTCTGGTGGCTCTTTAAGCAGGATCATGACGTGATAATAATTGAAATTTTTCTGTATGGATTTCACCAAGACCGGTAGTAATTTGCCAGGGTCGAGGGTAGAAGCCAGCGACCGGCTGACTTCATTAATCAAGGTCAATTGTGCTGACTTCTTATGCTCCTGCTCGTATAGGCGAGCATACTGAATGGCGACTGCAGCCTGGGTGGCAAATAGGGTGAGAATCCGCAGATCTCTTCTGGTAAAAGCATTTGGTTTCTCACTTTCAACATCGAGAACGCCAATCAGATTGTCCCCAATGAGCAGAGGCACTGCAATTTCAGAATGGCCGCGGATAACACCTTGAATGTAACGGGGGTCTTTGAGAACATCTGGGACAATGAGCGGTTTTTTGCGGGCCGCGACCCATCCCGTCACGCCTTCTTTGCCGATTGCGATGCGAAAATTTCGAATGACCTTCTTCCGGTAGCCCCTTGAAGCCTCGACGTAGAGTTCCTTGCCGGAATCGTCAACCAGCAGAATGGCGCAATGTGGATAGTTAAGGAGTTCCTGGATAACTCGGAGAATTTCGCTGAGGAGGCGCCTGGCGCCTATAGAAGTCCTACTTATTCTTTTGGGCCTTGCCATAGTTCTATATATTACATATGAGCTAGTGCCTTCTCCATCCGGTTCAGTCCCTTTTCCAGATTCTCCATACTAGTGGCAAAGGAGATCCGCACATGACCTTCCATACCAAAGGCAGAACCAGGCACGACGGCGACGCCGGCTCGTCGCAAAATCGCACTCGAGAACTGAATCGAATCTTTGATCTCTCCTCTGAAAAAGTTAGAAACATTTGGAAAGGCATAAAAGGCCCCGCCAGGGTTGGAGCATTTCAATCCATGAATGGAATTCAGTTTCTCTACCACAAATTTTCTACGCCGCTCGTATTCGGCAATCATAATGCCGACCGAATCCTGCGCACCGAGGATGGATTCAACTGCCGCCTTCTGCGAAACCGTTGACGCGTTGGCACTATGGCTTTGAACGTCATTGACCGCCTTGACGATTTCCTTTGGGGCCACCAAATAACCAATCCTCCAGCCTGTCATTGCATACGTCTTGGATGCCGTGTTGACAAGGATCGAAAGGGAACGGGCCTTATCGGCATAACGTGCCAGAGAAGCATGCTCATTACCGTCAAAAACAAAAAACTCGTAACACTCGTCAAAAATGATCAGCAGGTTATGACTGATGGCCAGGGCCACAATCCTTTCCATCTCGTCAGGGGGGATGACCGCACCGGTTGGGTTATTCGGCGAGTTGACTATGATGGCCTTAGTGCGTGCCGTGATTCTCGCCCTTAAGGCCGAAGCTCGAAGAATGAAATTGTCACTTTCAAGGGTTTCGACTTCAACTGGGGTCGCTCCAACCAATTTTATCTGTTCTGGAAAAGTCACCCAATAGGGCACTGGTAAAAGCACCTCGTCCCCATCCTCAAAAAGAACAAAAGCCAGATTGAAAAGCGTATGTTTGGCACCACACGAGATAGCTACTTCAGCCATCGAATAATCCACGCCGTATTGTCTCTTGTATTTGAGAGCGACCGCTTCCCGCAAGTCCTTGATCCCGGCCGCCGGGGGATAGCGCGTAAAGTTCTTGCTGATGGCATCATGCCCCTTAAGCTTGATGTTCTCAGGAGTATTGAAATCGGGTTCTCCAACACTGAAATCAATAATCTCTTTCCCCTCGGCTTTCAGCCTTGCAGCCTCCTCAGCGACAGCCATGGTTGGGGAACTGGAAAGATTGCTGACGCGCCTTGCAAGTTTCATAAATGACTCCTGACAAGATCCGAATGTCGTAGCGGCTGTCATAAGGCTTTTCAGCCGCCTAAGAGACAAAAAAGTATATTGATTTCGGACAGGATTGTAAATTGGTGTGTTCTATTCGGGTGTGCGACAAATTTGTGGTGGAGCGGGCGCTCTGCGCACGCTGAAACGCGCGCGGGAGCGCGCGTTCCACCTTGCTGCGACTTCTAATGATCCCCCTAACCCACAAATTTGTCG
>JBGOVH010000540.1:0-2958 GCA_041478005.1 Terriglobia bacterium
ATGGCGAAGCAGGGCACAAAGCCGCTGGAGCCGGCCTGCTGGATTACGGGCAGTATCTCCAGCTACTGCGGAAGGCCAAGTTTGCGGGACCTTTGATCTTGCACGGGCTGGAAGAATCAGAAGTGCCCGGTTGCGTGGAGTTTCTTAAAGGGAAGCTTAAGAAGTTGGAAAGTGAAAATTAATAGAGAGTCTGTCGTCAGTTGTCCGCTGTCAGTTGTCCGCGGTCCGCTGCAGGCACGGCCGCAACAGCCTGAGTATGCAGATATTCTCCTTAGGATACTTTGGTTTCTCATAACACAACAACTGGACGGCGGATAACTGACTGCTGATAGCGAACGGCGGACTTCTGACAACGGACAACTGACCACGGACAACTGACAATGCTTTTCACACACGATGGATTGAATTTTCATTATCTGGATAGGGGAAGCGGCATCCCCTTTTTCTTTCAACATGGGCTGGGCGGTGATGTCTCCCAGCCATTTGGGCTTTTCCTGCCACCGGTAGGATTTCGGTTACTATCGTTTGATTGTCGCGGCCATGGGGAGACCCGGCCATTGGGCGATCCAGAGAAAATCGGGCTGGCTTCCTCTGCCGACGATCTCTTTGCTTTGATGGATTACCTGAAGTTGACACGTGCCATCGTCGGTGGCATCTCCATGGGGGCAGCAATTGCCCTGAACTTTACCCTTCGGCATCCCGAGCGTGTTCTTGGGCTTGTTCTCTGCCGCCCTGCATGGCTTGATGGTCCCATGGAGGGGAATGCGACAATTTTTGGACAGGTTGCGCACCTAATCAAAAACCATGGTCCTGAGAAGGGATTGGAGCTTTTCAAGCAATCCGCAGAATACGCAAGAATATTACGTGAGTCGCCCGACTCTGCCAGTGCGCTCGAAGGGCAGTTTACAAATCCGCGCGCCAGAGAGACTGTGGTCAAACTGGAACGCATTCCCAGCGACGCGCCCAATCATGACCGGCGAGAGTGGGCATCGATTGATGTGCCAACCCTCGTTCTTGCGAATCGTCAAGATCCCATTCACCCTTTCGAATATGGTGAGATCCTGGCGCGGACGATTCCAGGCGCAGAGTCCCATGAATTGACGCCGAAGTCGGTGAGTTTAGAGCGCTACGGGATGGATGTACAAAGGTTCATTGGAGAGTTTTTACAAAATCATTTTTCTGAGGATTAACTGGAAAAGAAATTTCATTACGAAGACACAAAAGCACAACGGAGAGAGGGAGAAACGACAAACCGCAGAGAAGCCGAGGCGCACAGAGGAAGGGAATCACTGAGAAGGCGCGGGAGACGGCTGCACGAACTTTAGGTTGAACGCATCACGTTGGCTGAATCATAGGTGGCTGTGACCTCGTGCTTAATATTTAAGTTTCCGTTTTTAGATTGGGCTGCATTTCGGCAGCGAAGCTTTGCCCATTTCCCAGATTTTCTCAGCGCCTCTGCGGTGAATTTTCTGGTGACCCCTTAGGAATGACTGGGCGCATGCCTGGCATCGTCAGCTTGGCGTCTTGGAGGTTCACTCTTCTTTCTATTCATGCTTAAAGGAGCCCGTATGCTGAAATGCGCCACTTCTCTCTGGTCAGCCGATCTGGCTAACCTTGAAGCCGACATGAAACGAGTTGAGCCCTACTCGGAACGATTTCATATCGATGTGGCTGACGGGCATTACGTCAAGAATCTGCTTTTTTTCCCCGACATGGTCAAGACTCTACGAAAACATACTCGGTTGCCTTTTGAAGTCCATCTAATGGTCACCGATCCGATGGACTGGATTGAACCGTTCGTTGAAGCCGGCGCCGACGGAATCATTTTCTGTTTTGATGCGGCCGATAACCCGGGAACCGTGCTGCGGGCCATCCAGTCTTTTGGAAAATATGCCGGGGTGTCGCTGCTTATCAATGAGCCTGTGGAACTGCTTGACCCTTATTGGGACCAATTGGACATCGTTACTATTGTCGGTACCGCCATGGGCATTAAGGGAGCTTCGATGGACGCTTCAGTGCCCGACAAGATTCGCCGGGTCCGCACGATCGTTACCCAGCAAGGGTTGAAAACGGAGATCGAAACCGACGGTGGAATTCGCCGCCAGACGGTCCCGTTAATTCATGCGGCCGGTTCCGACTTGATTGTGCCTGGCTCGCTCATGTTTGGTGAAGATCCCAAAACCATGCGACAGTGGCTCGCCTCACTATGAAACTTGAAAGCAAAATCACTGATATCCTGGGTCTTGGCTGTGTAGCGATTGACGACTTGATTTTTGTTGAGTCTTATCCGCCGCCTGATGCCAAAGTGCAGGTGGTACGGCGTGAGCGCCATTGCGGGGGATTAACGGCAACGGCCCTAGTAGCGGCAGCGCGTTTGGGATGCAGGTGCATGTATTCTGGAGTGCTGGGCTACGATGAGCTTTCTGAGTTTGCAGTTGAGAAGATGAGCGATGAAGGGATCGACCTATCACATCTGATTCGAAAGGATGGGGCACGGCCTGTTTATGCCACGATCATTGTGGATGAGGCGACTAAGACCAGGAATATTTTCTTTGACCTCGAAGGATACATAGGGGCAGATGATTCATTGCCCAAAGCGGATTTGATTCGCGCGGCTCGGGTGCTCTTTGTGGATCATCTCAGCCCCAAGGGAATGCTGCGTGCCGTGCGAATCGCGCGTGAGGCCGGTGTTCCGGTGGTCGCAGATTTTGAAGCCAGCGATTCCCCCTGCTTCGAAGAATTGCTTAGGCTGGCGGATCACCTGATCATTTCCCGCGGGTTCGCCACAAAGATTTCGGGCGAGGCAGATCCTTCGTTGGCCGTGAGAAAACTTTGGACCAAGGAGCGGAAGGTTGTCATCGCTACCAGCGGTGCGGACGGATGCTGGTATCTGGGTGAGTCTCGCATGGATGCGCCGGTTCATCAATGCGCCTTTCCAGTGAAAGCGGTTGATACAAC
>JBGOVH010000201.1:0-5442 GCA_041478005.1 Terriglobia bacterium
AGCATGGTCCATTGGTTAATGTTGGAAGAGACCATATTCATCAACGCCATTGGGGCGGCATCAATTTTCTTGGCCCAATAGAAGGCGCTGATTTTTTCAGGGAATTCCGAAAGAAAGGGCGCAACCCATTGGACGAAAATAAAGCTCGAGACACCCGTGCTGACGGCCAAGGCCAGCATGCTTTCCAGAAATGGACGGGCTACGAAATAGAGAATCGCAGCTCCGCCAAGGAACAAGGAGGTGATGAAGGTGTTTCGCCAGGCTGGGCGTTGGCGCAAGATCCAACGCGGGATCGCTTCCATTTCCTCAATTTTTTCTTCATCCTTGGGAGGAATCAGTTTCAATATGGCGAAATAGGCACAATAAAGAATCAGGAGAACCAGGGCATCGATGAGGTTGAGTGATGCCTTATACCAGATGACGACAAAATAGAGCACGGGAGGCCCTAAAGCGAGGACTTCGACGCAATGTTCGTCGTCCAGGTGGATCACTCGCAGGGGTTGCCCGTGCTTCCTTCGATAAAAATAAGCGGCAGTGGCATAAATCATGGGCCAGCCCAAGCCGATCAGCAACCGCAGTGCGCCGGTGAAGTTTGCTGTCATCAAATAGATCTTGCTGGCATCTTTTCCGGCTTCCCAGGCAATGACCGCCTCCACAGCAAACTCTGGCAGGGTTTGAACCCAGGCTAAGATCGCTAAAGCCAATCCCTGTGAGATAAGGAATTGAGCAGATTCGGCTGCCCAGGCGATGAGGAGCGCGGAAACTAAGACGGAAGGAAAAGTCCAGAGAGCGGAGAGCGGACTGGCGGAGGTTTGGACGACTTGAGTGAGCCCCAGCTTAAGAGCTCTAATTGATTTGAATGTTAAGAGAATTTTCACTCAGACTCGTCCGCATATTGAATCACCTGATAAAAGTCCCAGTGTTTATAACAAATGGGCTAGTTGCGGTCAAGCCAAGGCCTCTTTGATGACCTCACCTCCATTGACGGTAGGGCGTTCAAAACGTCCGTTATGAAGGAAAGTCAAATTGATGTGATTCAGACCCAGCAGATGAAGAATGGTGGCGTGAATGTCGTGAACGTGGCACCGACGCTCAATGGCTCTTAGTCCTATCTCGTCAGTTGAGCCAATGGTTTGTCCTCCCTTAACTCCTCCGCCTGCCATCCACAAGGTGAATCCCCAGGGATTGTGATCTCTCCCTCTGCCTTTTTCACTGAAAGGCGTGCGGCCAAATTCTCCTCCCCAGACGACCAGTGTTGTTTCGAGCAGTCCTCGCGACTTAAGGTCAGTGAGCAAACCTGCAATTGGCTGGTCAGATATTTTGCACATTTTGGAGTGATTTCCCTCAAGGTCCGTATGAGCGTCCCATCCACTGCCGCTCCCGCAGTAGAGCTCAACGAAGCGAACGCCACGTTCGACCAGGCGACGGGCAAGCAGGCAATTGGCTCCAAACCGGCCCGTCAATGAGTCATCCAGTCCGTAGAGCTTTCTGGTAAGTTCTGACTCCTTGGACAGTGCTACCGCTTCAGGCGCCGCAGATTGCATCCGGTAGGCCAGTTCATAAGAGTTAGTGCGAGCCTCAAGTTCCGTATCATCGAGCTTATCGGCTGAAAAGTGCCGGTTGAGAGTGGCCAACAAATCCAGCTTGCTTCGTTGCTGCTCATCGCTGATAGTATCGGGGGGCGTTAGGTTGAAAATTGGGGTTCCCTCCTTGCGAAAAAGAGTGCCTTGATAGGTTGCTGGCAGGAAGCCCGAGCTCCAGTTCTTGGAACCACCGACTACTTCGGCATCGTCAGTGAGAACAACGAAGGTTGGAAGATTTTCATTGAGAGAACCCAGGCCGTAAGTAGTCCATGCGCCCAAGGAAGGGCGTCCAGCCAGGATGGAGCCGGTATTCATCTGACAGACCGATCCCACATGATTGAGGCCGTCTGCCCAACAGGAACGAATGACAGCCAGATCGTCTGCGTGCTCGGAAACTTGAGTGTACCAATCAGACACCCAAATGCCACTCTGCCCATGTTGCTTCCAGGATCGGCGGGATGGCATTAGACCATTCGCGGCCGTGCCCATTGCCGTAATGGGCCGTCCAAAGGATGCAGGCATTGGTTGCCCGGCCAGTTTCTCCAGGGCTGGCTTGAAATCAAAAAGGTCGACGTGGCTGGGGCCCCCTTCCATAAATAACCAAATCACTGATTTAGCAGTGGCAGCATAATGCGGCGGCTTGAGAGCTAATGGATTGGACGGAGATTGGCTTGCTGAATCTGCAAGCAGATTGAATCCGTCCTGCTGTAACAGGGATCCTAGAGCAATCGCGCCGAGTCCGCTCCCAGCGCGGGTTAAGAATTCTCGACGAGAGCTGATAAGATTTCTATGGGGCATCACAATTCCGATTCATAGCCGCGAATAGACGCGAATGAACACAAACTGAGGGCCAACTTTTCTAGACAAGAGCGGCTACCCCCTGGTGGAACGAGCGCTCCGTCGCGCGTTCAAGAAGCGTGCGCGGGAGCGCCCGCTCCACCCAAAACGAGAACAAGTTCTCTAATAGCTCCAGATTACCAACTATTCAGCACGGCATTTGCGGCGTTTTCTAATTTCGATACACAAATTCGTTTGAGTTCATGAGCATGTGACAGAAGTCAACAAGTGCGGAGTGGTTCGGCAAAGTGGTATTACCCGGTGAAGGAAGTGCCAGCTTTTCTGCGGACTTTTCGGAAATGATGGCGCTCTGCCGCTTGAGGAACGAAAAGGCGGTTTGCTTTTCCGAAGTATCCGGGAGTCTCGAATAAGCCAGTCTGTAGGCCGTTTCGATCTGATGCTCGACGACGTCACCCGCAACATTTATGACTCGGCCGGCGAAACCTTGCGCCCACTCAAGGGCAAGTTCGCTATTGAGAAGATAGAGTGCCTGCGGCGCCGTGGTGGTGAGATTCCGCCGACCACAGCTTTCATGAGTATCTGGCATGTCCAGGGACTCGAGCATTGGATAGCGCGTGTTGCGACGCACGAAGATGTAAATGCTTCTCCGGTTGCGTTCGGCCGGATCTGCGGTTACTTTCCAGCCGCCTCTACTGTCCATTCCGGGAGGAAGCTCAGGAAAGACGCTAGGACCCCCCATCTTTGGATTTAGAAGGCCCGCAACCGTAAGCCCAGAATCTCGGATCACTTCACCTTCAAGACGCTGACGCGGAAAACGCCACCACAGATAGTTTTGGGGGTCCACTCTGAGTGCGGTTTCATTGAAGACGGAGGACTGCTGGTAAGTGTTTGACAAAAGAATAAGCCGGTGCATGGATTTGACACTCCAGCCATTTCGAACAAACTCAGAGGCCAGCCAGTCAAGGAGCTCAGGGTGAGTGGGGCGATCTCCCATCCTGCCGAAATCGTTGGGGGTGGCCACAATACCACGGCCAAAATGATAGTGCCAAATCCGATTGACCATGACCCGCGTGGGTAGCGGGTTTTGCGCGTCAGCCAGCCAGTTGGCCAGAACCGTTCGGCGTCCCGTAGAGTCAAGTTCCTGAGGGGGGTGAATCTCCGGTGGTTTAGGGTTCAAGAGGGTAAGGAAACCAGGCTGAACTTCCTTCAGTGGTGAATCGTAAATCCCAACGGAAAGGACGTGGGTTTTAGGGGACATTCGATTTGCATCGACGACAGCAGACCCAACAGGCAGTTCGCCAGGATAAAAACTCGAAAATTTTTCCAGACCCGATTTCAGAGACTGGTAACGTTCTTTGGGCTCTCCTTTGAGTTTTTCGGCAACTTCCTCGTTGTCCGGATTCAGATAAGGTTTGGCTTTGTAGTACATCTGCCACTCAATTGGAGTGCGCTCAGAAGGGGGTTTGATAATGGCACTTTGAATTTCCGGCGGGTACTTTTCGAAAAGTTCGTCAACGACTTCTTTTCTCTTTGGTTCGAGGAGAGCGTTGATATCCTCCCGTATTCCTAGTGTTTTCTCTTCCCAGAGAGCCATCTTCTCACTACGCTCACGGATAGCTTCAGGCGGAGCAAGCACGATCCCATCATTTGCGCGAACATTAGCAAAGAAGGCTTGCAGTCGATAATAGTCGGCCTGCAGAATCGGGTCAAACTTGTGGTTATGGCATCGGGCACAACCAAAAGTTAAGCCGGTAAACACCGAACCAACGGTATCGGTAATATCATTAAGAATTTCCTGCCGCCGCTGCATCAGATTGCGGGCGTTGCTCTCATCAGGATAATGACGGTTAAAGGCAGTGGCGATTAAGGCGTCGGGGTCGCCGGGCCAAAGTTCATCACCGGCAATCTGTTCGCGAATGAAACGATCATAGGGTTTATCTGTGTTAAATGCCCGGATAACGTAGTCCCTGTAACGCCAGATATTGGGGCGAGTTTCATCACTCTTGAAGCCCTCACTTTCTGCGTAGCGGGCGAGATCCAGCCAATGGCGTGCCCAGCGCTCGCCATAATGCGGAGAGGACAGCAGCCGATCGACAACTTTCTCGAATGCATGAGGAGATTGATCTGCCAGGAAGGCATCAACCTCTTCCGGAGTTGGGAGCAGTCCTATCAGGTCGAGGGTAACGCGGCGCAGCAGCGAGACTTTGTCGGCGGAAGGGGATGGATGCAAACCATTCCGTTCGAGCTCCGCCAGCACGAAGGCATCTATAGGATTGCGGACCCAGCGGGTGTCGCGCACGACAGGAGGCTTCACGGAGAAAACTTTCTTGAATGCCCAGTACTCTCGATCTTCCTTTGTGAAGGTTACCTTTGGCGGGGTGGTAGTTTGGCTGAAGCAGTTGAGTGTGGGACGGTCCACACCCAAGAGAATCAGAGTGACAATTGAGAGAATTCTAAGATTCTTCATCGATAATCAAGAGAGCACTGGAGTGAACTTCCTGTCTGTCCGCGATTGACTGTATTGTGAAAGCTAGATTGACCGCCTGTCAAGGGTTAAAACCACTCCGAGTATGGGTCAGTGAAGCTGAACACTGGTGCAAAAACATTTGCCAATGACCATTTATCATTTGTTATTTTCCATTTTAGGGATGAGAAAAGGCGACCGAGGGCAACTATACACAGCGTCGTTAATTCTGTCGCACCCTCACCCGGCCTTGTGAACGCTTATCAAGCGTTCACCCCTCTCCCAAAGGGAGAAGGAGGGGACAGTCAGGGAACAACGATACTCATGCCGCGGTATTTGTGTCGCCACGTATCAATGGCAAATTTCTTTAAGGAGTGAGCAAGCTGCAGTATTAACGGTAGCCTCCCCAGAATGGGCAAGCAAAAGAATTCTGATATTCCCCCCGTGTCCCCCGTGGTCTAGGTCTCTTTATCACGGGACACGGCGAATGACCCGCACACGATGAGCTTCGCTGTCTCCAACATAGATAGCGCCATCCTTGTCCACAAATATGCCATGTGGCCGCGACATTCTGCAGGAGAGCGGATCGCCTTCGGG
>JBGOVH010000192.1:0-5558 GCA_041478005.1 Terriglobia bacterium
AACTCTCTTTACCTGCCAAGGTCACAGTGTTGTTGTCTCTGGTAGTTTTTGGAGTGGTGTTGGCGTTGACCTACCTGATGGCGCAAAGTTCGAAGAGTGTCATTGAAAACGACTATCGGAAACGATCGACAACCGTTGCGGAGCGACTGGCTGCGAAGCTGGGTGAACACCCTCAGCTTCCTGCCAAGGAGGATATGGAAGACCTGCTTTTCGGCGCTAACGAAAAAAGTCTTAGCATCACTGAAATTTCAATCTTTCGATTCACGGGTAAAGATGTAGAGCTGGCGGCCACCTCCTCAAGTGATGAACTGGTCCCGATTACAGAAGAAATCCGGGCTGTCATTCGTGAATCCAAAGGAATCAATCAGGTTATTAACACCGGAAAACTTCGGTATTGCGACATCGTCGTTCCTATTCAGTATCAAAAGGGCAAAGCGGGCCAACACAAAACCCTGGGCTGTGTCAGCGTTCAAACCTCTTTAGAACAGGCCGATCAGATCATAGCCAAGAATTTCAAGGTGGCTTACTTTTTCGCTCCCCCTTCGATCCTTGTTTTGATCGTGCTGCTCAATGTGTTATTTCGTTTTACGATTCATAAACCCGTGAAGAAGATCCAGGAGGCAATGGCTCAGGCAGAAGCCGGCAATCTTGAGGCAGACGTCAATCTGAGCTCGGGGGATGAATTGGGCATGATTGCGGCCAGCTATAATCGCATGCTGCGCCAGATTCGCGAGGCTACAAGCGAACGCATTAGTCTGATTGAGAAGGTGAACAGCTTCAATATTGAACTGAAGTCCAAGGTAGCCAGCGCCACTGCAGAACTTAAGCAGCGAAACCAGGAACTTCGCGACTTGAACACCAGGCTTCTCAAAATGCAACTGGAATTGGTTCAGCTGGAGCGTTTGGCAGTTGCGGGACAGCTGACTGCGACTTTTGCTCATGAGGTGGGCACACCCTTGAACTTGATCTCAGGGCATGTTCAGCTGTTAATCGAGTCTTTTAACGAAAACGAAATCATTCGTCGCAAATTGACTCTGGTTCAATCGCAAATCAGCCGTCTGAGTGAAATCGTAAGGCGCTTGCTAGACGCCACACGACGACCGAAGCTTGAGCTGGAGCCGATAAACCTGAATGATCTCATCCAGAATGTGGCCGCTTTGATCAAACCAACTCTGATGACGCGAAAAATCGAGCTTGTCGATCAGCTTGATCCAGACTTGCCTCTAATTCAAGCAGATCAAAAGCAGCTTGAGCAGGTGTTACTGAATCTCATCAATAACAGCCTGGATGCTATGCCCAATGGGGGTCGTCTCCACATGAAGACTGAAACCGGACCGGAGCACAAGGTCACTGTCAAGATCATGGATACTGGCAGTGGAATCCCACCCGATCATATCGACAAGCTCTTTCAGCCGATGTTCACCACTAAGGAAATCGGCCAGGGTACGGGGTTGGGGCTCAGCATTTGTCTCGGTATCGTGAAGGAGCATGGGGGTGAGATTGAGGTCAAAACCACTCCTGGCCAGGGAACCACTTTTTCCATTCAGCTTTCCGCAGAAGTCCCGGCTCTGCAGGCAGTCTAGGAAAACCAAAAACGATGAACTCATTCTTTCGTTTTACTTTTCCCCATTCCTTTTCTCACGCATGTGAAGGTTCCTGAATTCAATTCTCCTTCTTGCACTCAGAAGATTTACCCCTGACTTTTCCATGCAAAACATTCTGATTGTAGACGACGACAAACTAACGTGTGACTTCATTGAGGAGTTGCTGGATGAATTCAAGGTTCATATCAGCAGCACCCAGAATCCAGTAGATGCCATCGATCTCGGGAAAGAACAGACTTTCGACGTGATCATTAGTGATATCAATCTGCAGAATCGCCTGACGGGACTGGATATTTTGAAGAATTTCAAGCGCCTTCTTCCGGATTCGGAGGTGATTTTGATCAGCGCATTTGGAACCCTTGAAACAGCTATTGAAGCGGTTCGCGAAGGCGCTTTCGACTATATCAGCAAACCATTCAACATTAATGAAGTTAAAGCTGTGGTGAAGAGGGCGCTGGAAAAAAAGCAGCTGATCAAGGAGAATCAGCAACTCAGGACAACACTGGAGAGTCTGCAGCCGACCACCAGCTTGATTGGTAGCAGCCCCAAAATGCTGGAGGTTTACAAATCCATTGCTAACGTTGCCGGTTCAAAATCTACCATCCTGGTCTACGGTGAGAGTGGGACAGGCAAGGAACTGGTGGCCAAGCAAATCCATTTTAATAGCCCTCGAAAGTCGCGTTCATTGCTGGCAGTGAATTGTGGGGCTCTTACCGAGACGCTCCTGGAAAGTGAGCTGTTTGGTTATCAGAAAGGTGCCTTCACAGGGGCGATCGGCGACCGGATCGGGCTTTTTGAGGAAGCTGACGGGGGAACTCTTTTTTTGGATGAAATTGGAGAAACGACCCCCGCTATGCAGGTCAAGTTACTCCGGGTTTTGCAGGAACAGGAAATCAAAAGAGTCGGTGGAGTCAAGAATATCAAGGTGGATGTGCGACTGATTGCCGCCACCAACCGCAACCTGGAGGAAATGGTGCGCGAAGGCAGGTTTCGCGAGGATCTGCTCTACCGGCTCAGTGTCATTAGCATCAATCTGCCGCCGTTACGGGAACGCCGTGAGGATATCCCTCCTCTAATTTCTCATTTCTTTAAGAAACACAACCCGAATTCCAAATCGCCACCCGCTATCTCACAGGAGGCGATCGATGCCATGGTCAATTACTCTTGGCCTGGAAATGTAAGGGAACTCGAAAACGCAATCGAGCGCTTGTGCCAGTTCACCAAGGGCGGAATTATTACTCTTGACGATCTGCCTCCCAAAATGAATTCAAAGGTGAAATTTCACCACAGCCACCTTTTCGAAGGCATGCCGGGACTTGATGAACTGGAAAGAAGATACTTGATTCATGTCTTGGAACTGACCAAACATAATAAGACTCAAGCAGCTGAAATCCTTGGAATCAATCGCAGGACGCTTTACAGAATGGCAGAACGGTTTGGCATCGATTTGAAAGAGGATTGAGAAATGAAACAGGCTTCACTTCTTCTTTTTCTTTCTCAATTCCAAACTGCCTCACTGGACAAATTGCCACAAACCAGAAATCCCTTATCAATCAACAGTCTGAATTGATAATGAGTTTGATCATCCAGAATGTCTCAGTCACAGAAAAAAGGATGGCACTTCAGACCCTGTTCAATAGCCAGTTAAGTCGTTGGTTAAATGGCACTTGCGAGTTGAGATACTTTCCTTGTTCCTTTGGCCACACTCATGCAAGACTAAACATGCATGTTGTTCCGTGTATTTCATCTCATCAAAACAAGCTACTGACGGGTCAATCGCCTGCAGTCCAATCCTATAGGAGGATTCACAATGAAAAAACTGTTCTCCCTGCTGATGATCGCCGTTATGGCTCTTGGTCTGAGCCTCGCCACATTTGCCGAAGATAAACCGGCCGGCGACAAGGCTGCAGAAGGAAAGAAGAAAACCAAGAAAGCCAAGAAAGGTGAGAAGAAAGCCGAAGAGAAGAAAGCCGAAGAGAAGAAGTAGTTTCTTTCAAGAAACCTTAGGTCTAAGATAATTTTGATAAAGTGCCAGCATTGTCCTCTATAATGGGAATTGCTGGCACTTTTTTTTTGTGAGGTGATTTATGTTTGGAGGACAACTTGGGCTTCCCGAGATTCTCATTATCATGGTGATTGCCTTGTTGGTCTTCGGACCCAAGAAATTACCCTCTCTGGGAAAATCTCTGGGCGAAGGGATCACTTCCTTTAAGAAGGCGATCAGTGGGCAGGATGACGAAAAGAATGAATTAGACAAGAAGGATGAGCCCCCCAAGCCTTAAGCGGACTTTGGTTGACCCGAGCTTTTAGAGCGCTCTTAGATTTTTCCCTCATCTCCCTACGAAAGTGGGGGCTGGATCAGGGCACCCATCATTCCTCGGATCAACTGCTAAAGACCCCTTACCATCAAAAACGATTGAGATCCTTTGCCGGACACGCAAGACTATGGCACACCGATGATGATGCTTGGATCATCAGTACCGTTGTCGATCTTGCTGGCCCAGGCATGGATCGGCTGATCAGATTGGATCTTGATGTAGCCGCGGACCCCGGTGGCCGATGAAGTTCCCAAAATAAGACGGACCACATTGTCCAATTGTTTCAACCCGTTCTTGGGGACGGTGGTCGTGATACTTCCAGCCACATTTCCGGCTGATCCGATCAGCTGCAAAGTCACATTGGCGGTTGCAAATCCAAGATTATTGAGTCCGAGATTCGTCCGATAAGTTCCGATGGTTCCTCGATCTCCTGTGTCCAAGACTTCAGCTACGGTTCTTTCCAGAGTAGAACTGGAGAAACTGGCTGCGGGGAAGAATCCTGCTGTCCCCGCCGAGCTTCTAACTTCTGAAATAGCCATCAGCGCTGCGTCTGAGGTTGTTTCAATCGTCAAAGGACCGTAGGATCCCTGGGGCAAGCCCATTTCAGTCAGTATGTCGAGACTTCTGAAAAAGCCGCCGGCAGGGAGATTCTTGGAAAGAGTAGCCGCCTGGGCTCCGTTCACTGTCCTGGCGGTGCAGACAATAGGGACGCCTTTATTTTCTGTATTAATAACCACCAGAGACGACTTAAAACGATCGCTCGTGACTACCGAAGGAATGAGTAAGCTTGTCGACGAGTCTGAAATATCCTGCGTCAGGGCTGCTTCCAGGCTCGGGTCATCCGTTAGACTATCAATCTTACTGGCCCAACCATGGATTGGTTGATCGCTAACTAGTTTCAAGTATCCGTTGAGCCCAGTTGCTGATGCGCTTCCCAGTATTCTACGGACAATCCCATCCACCTGTGTCATTCCTTGTGGGCTTATGCTGAAAGACCCGCTTCCGCGCAGGCTGCCCGCACTATTGTAGAAAGATACTTGTACATTCGCCGGAGACGAGCTCAGGTTATTGAGCCCCAGGTTAGTCCTGAAAGTGCCAGCAGCCCCCTTGTCGCCTGTGTCCACCGCTTCGGCGATGAAGCGGTTCTTAGAAGCTTCGGCCTTCTTCTTTCCGGCAAGGAATCCCGCAGTTCCCGTATTGCTGCGCACCTCTGAGACTACTGTCAACCCTAAATCGCTATTTGACTCAACAGTGACCGGGCCGAACGATCCCAAAGGCAGTCCCAGTGCACCCAGCACATCGTTAGTCTGATAGAAGCCCTCTGGACTCAAGGTGATATCTTTAGTTGCTGTCGTAGAACCGGTCAATCCATGGGCTGTTATTGTGATTTGATTCTGTTGTTCGCCCCGATTGATTACAACAAATGACGAGGTGAACCGGTCTGACTTTGCTGTAGAAGGAACCAGCGTGAGCTGTTCACTTGAAAGCTGAGGATTGCTCACGCGAATCCTGTGAATTTTGCCACCGGAGTAATTCACGACGTAGATCTCTCCGTCCTCGTCTTCACCAAAGGAACTAATATTAAACCCAGAGGACAAGTACTGGCTACGAGACCAGGTTCCGCGGCTGGTTTCGC
>JBGOVH010000063.1:0-9297 GCA_041478005.1 Terriglobia bacterium
ATCGATCCGAATGCCCGTCTCAGGACCGACGGCCTCTCGGATGCGATGGACGAGCTCGATGTGATCTTCTGGCTGGTAGGCCGTCATCGAGACCTTAACGCACGGAAAGCCTTCACGAACACGTTCGGCAGCAAATTCGGGCCAGTTGGCAAAAGTGATTTCTTCATGACCATTCATATCTGGAAAACGCTGCCAGCTGTACGCAGCCATGGGAACGTGACTAGGGGGATCAAAAGGGACTTCGAAAAGTTCTCCCCATAAGATATGTAAAGGCTTTCCGAGCACCTGTCCTACTAGATCCCACCAGGCCATATAGAGCGGTTCTTCCAGATCGAGATCGAGGAGATTTCGACTGGGATTATTTTTCAACTCATCCAGGCAGTTCCTGGCTTTTCTATCTAGATTGAGGGACCATTCTCCAGTTCCAATCAATCCTTGCGTTGTGACAAGCTCAACAAACTCCCAGGAGACTGCAGGTAACGCCTGCCAGCCTGGTGTATACACGCCTACCATCGGAATAAGCACCTTATGCACACGTGCTTCTTGAAAGGTAAGGGAATGGGGAGCCAGCCAGTCGCGAAGCTTTTCACGATAAAGCTGGATTCTGCGTTTGAGCATGGCGTCAAACTCACGAACGTCGTCCACGTTTATCATTCGGTATCCCTCTTCGTTACGCACCTTCACGTTCGAACGGCCTTCCAGGCAAAAAGCATACTCTAGCACCACTCTCAGCGCAATAATGCAGCGAGGAACTCCAAATCGATTCCAAAACTCATTGCAATCTAGTTCTCAACCCATTACCCTTTTCAAGAAATTTCAAAAGGGTAGGCGGTCCCTTAGTTGGATACAAGGGGAGAGCACGAGCACGAAAGTGCATTCATACGTCAGAGTATTTTTGAAATAGGTTCCTTGGGGAGGTCTGTGTTGCGTAAAGAGAAAGTGCGTCGTTGGATCATTGCTATAGATGGGCCGTCGGGCGCAGGGAAAAGCACAGTGGCCAAGCGTATCGCGAAGCAACTCGGTTATTTGTATATCGACACTGGCGCCATGTATCGAGCCATCGGATTAAAGGCACTTCGGGACAATCCCATGTTGAACGACCCAGAACGAATTATTTCCATTGCACGTGAATCAGCAATTGAGTTGAAAGAGTGCCCAAAAGGTTGCCAGGTGTTTCTAGACGGAATCGACGTGACGGAAGACATTCGGAAAGAATCTGTAAGTCAAGCGGCCTCCGTCGTCTCGGGAATATCGGGAGTCAGGAGAGTATTGGTTCAAGCTCAACAGAAGATGGGCTTGGGGGGCGGGGTAGTCATGGAAGGCAGGGATATCGGAACCAAAGTATTTCCGAATGCTGATTTGAAAGTCTTTCTCGACGCTTCCGAGAAGACTCGGGCAAACCGGCGTTACAAGGAAAATCAAAGCAAAGGAGTGACTCTCACACTCGATGAAACTGTCGTGGAGATTCACGAAAGGGACCAGAGGGACAGCCTGAGAGCTGATTCCCCATTAGTTAAAGCTGAAGATGCTGTTATCGTTGACTCTTCGGATAAGACGATTGAAGAAGTGGTTCAGGAAATCATGAGAAGGATGGAAACGCAGGAATCATAGATCCTAAATACTTGAATTTGAGTATCAGATGTTCATTGAGCTCCCAACCGCAATCTGCAGTCTCTCACCCCTAGTTGCTCATTGAAGAAAGAAACTCCGTGTTAGTCTTCTTTTTGGAAAGCCGCTCAAGCAACAGTTCCATAGTTTCCACTGGCGACAGAGGATTGAGAACCTTCCTCAAAACCCAGACCCGATTCAATTCATCCTTGGGCATCAGCAGTTCTTCCTTGCGCGTTCCAGAACGGTTGATATCGATAGCAGGAAACACACGCTTTTCGACTAATTTTCGTTCCAGATGGACTTCCATATTACCAGTTCCTTTGAACTCTTCGAAAATGACATCATCCATACGGCTGCCGGTATCGATGAGTGCAGTGGCAATAATGGTCAGACTGCCACCCTCTTCAATATTTCGTGCCGCGCCGAAGAATCGTTTTGGACGCTGCAAGGCATTGGAATCAACACCGCCGGAGAGAACCTTTCCGGATGGAGGGACAATGGTATTGTAAGCCCGCGCCAAACGCGTGATGGAGTCCAGCAGGATGACAACATCCCTTTTGTGTTCTACCAGGCGTTTTGCTTTTTCAATGACCATCTCAGCAACCTGGACGTGACGTGTGGCGGGCTCGTCAAAAGTCGAACTGATCACTTCACCGTTGACCGAGCGCATCATGTCGGTGACTTCCTCAGGTCTCTCGTCAATCAACAACACAATCAAAATGATTTCCGGGTGGTTTTGAGTGACTGAGTTAGCAATCGTCTGCAGCAGCATCGTTTTTCCGGTGCGTGGCGGAGAAACAATCAAACCACGCTGACCCTTTCCAATTGGAACCATTAAGTCCATCACACGAGCTGAAAGGTTGTCAGAAACCGTCTCCAGTTTGATGCGCTCGTTGGGATAAAGCGGGGTCAGATTGTCGAAGAAGATCTTGTCACGCGCTATATCCGGGTGTTCAAAGTTAATGGCCTCCACCTTGATCAGGGCAAAATAACGCTCACCGTCCTTGGGAGGCCGGATTTGTCCAGACACCGTATCACCCGTATGCAGGTCAAATTTGCGGATCTGGGAAGGAGAGACGTAAATGTCGTCCGGGCCGGGCAAGTAATTGTAATCGGGGGCTCTCAAGAAGCCAAAGCCATCGGGAAGGGTTTCCAGAACACCCTCAGAAAAAATGAGCCCGCTTTTTTCGGTCTGAGCTTGCAGGATCTTGAAGATTAATTCCTGCTTGCGCATCCCTGTGGCTCCAACTACGTTGAGATCCTTGGCGATCTGAGTCAACGCGGCAATATTCATTTCCTTGAGTTCAGCAATATCCATACAGACTCCTTACATTCCGCCGCTGAGGACAAACCCCAGGCGGAGTTCTAGATTGAAAGTCACTAAGAATTGAATTGAAAAAAGAAGATTTTTGATAAAAATGGGTCGTCCGAGCAAACGGAAATGGTTATGAGTGCGTTGTCTTCAAGTTGATATGAGGATTTAGCAGAAACCAGACCTTGTCGCGACCTATCGTTCTGACAGCAGAATAGGCCACTACTGGAACATCGAAAGAAATGGTTTGCGTATGTTTGAGAGATTTCTGCAATTCAATACTGGATAGCTTATCGGATTTTGTAGAAACAATGAAGAAAGGAAGGAGATTCTGTTGTAACCACGATAGCTGTTGTAGGTCTTGCGGTGTCGGACCGATCCGGGAATCGACGATCAAGACACAGACTGCAAGCTGCTTCCGCCCCACTAAATAACTTTGGATTAACTTCCCCCAAGCAATCTTAAGCTCTCGAGGTGCTTTAGCATACCCATAACCGGGTAAATCTACAAAGAAAAATCGCTGGTTGATCTTGAAAAAATTTATTTGCTGAGTGCGCCCTGGCGTTGAACTGGTGTACGCCAATCTTCTTTCCGCGAGAAGGCTGTTGATTAGACTCGATTTGCCAACGTTCGATCGGCCCCAGAATGCAATCTCGGGAAGATTTTCCTGCGGGAACTGATCGGGGCGAACCGCACTGCAAACCAATTCAGCGGAAAAAATCTTCAATGGGTAACGGATTCCTGCGAATAATCCTTTTCGATAGGCGGGCTGAATTCATTAAGGATTTCAGGTTTTTCTTCCAGAACCTTAATGGGCGTCTCCAGGGCAACCTTCAGTACTTCGTCCATTGTTTCTACAAAGTTGACGGAGAACTGGTCCTGAATGTCTTTGGGAACTTCCGCCAAGTCCTTCTCGTTGTCCTTGGGCAGCACGATGGTCTTGATCCCAAAACGATGGGCGGCCAGCAGCTTCTCCTTAACGCCTCCAATCGGAAGCACTTTGCCCCTCAGGGTAATTTCTCCAGTCATGGCGACGTCACTGCGGACTGGAATTCTTGTTAGAGCCGAGACCAACGAAGTGGCCATGGTAATTCCGGCGGAAGGACCATCTTTGGGAATAGCCCCTTCAGGTACGTGAATGTGAACATCAAGTTGACGGTAAAAATCACGCGGGAGCCCCAACGACTGGGCACGGGATCGGACATAACTCATCGCGGCTTGAGCCGACTCCTGCATTACTTCGCCCAGTTTGCCGGTAAGAGTAAGCTTCCCCTTACCATCCATGAGAGAAGCTTCGGTGGAAAGCACCTCACCACCAACTTCGGTCCAGGCAAGACCCGTAGCGAAACCGATTTCGTTTTTTTCTTCTGACTTGGCCCTTCTGTATTTAGCAACGCCCAGATACTCTTTGATGCTTTCTGGGGGCACAGCAAGTGAAATCTGATTCCCTTCCTTAACTACTTTTCTGGCTACTTTTCGGCACACCGAAGCAATTTCCCTCTCCAGATTTCTAACTCCTGCTTCGCGGGTGAAATTCTGGATGATGTTCAAAATGGCTTCATCCATGAATGTCAGGTTTTTTTCGCTCAACCCATTATTGACAAGTTGCTTTTTGACCAGGTACCGCTTGGCAATTTCCAGCTTTTCAGCTTCCGTGTAGCCGGAAATTCGAATCACTTCCAAGCGATCTTGAAGAGGCTGAGGAATCGTATGAATCACATTGGCGGTGGCAATGAACATGACCTGGGAAAGATCATATTCAACATCGAGGTAATGATCGACAAAAGAGTGATTCTGTTCCGGATCCAGCACTTCCAACAGGGCAGCTGAAGGGTCACCGCGAAAATCCATGCTCATCTTGTCCACTTCATCTAGAAGAAAGACAGGATTCTTCGTACCTGCCTTCTTCATCATCTGGATAATTTGCCCAGGGAAGGCCCCGATGTAAGTTCGGCGGTGCCCACGGATCTCAGCTTCGTCACGGACTCCACCGAGTGACAGACGAACAAATTTTCTGCCCGTGGCCCTGGCAATCGAAGTTGCCAGCGAAGTTTTCCCTACTCCGGGAGGGCCTATAAAGCAAAGGATGGACCCTTTGGGATTCTTTACCAACTGGCGGACTGCCAGAAACTCAAGAATGCGCTCCTTAATCTTCTCCAAGCCATAATGATCCGCTTCCAAAACCTTTTCTGCTCTCTCCAGCTTGTGCATTTCCTTGGAGCGTTTCTTCCAAGGCACAGCCAGCAACCAATCAATGTAGTTTCTCGATACCGTCGACTCGGCGGACATTGGAGGCATCATTTCCAGCTTTTTTAATTCCTGCAAAGCCTTATCAAGTGTCTCCTTCGGCATGCCGGCTGCTTCAATCTTTTTCTTGAGTTCATCAAGTTCTGACTTCTCGTTGCGCCCGAGCTCTTTCTGGATCGCCTTCATTTTTTCGTTCAGGTAGTATTCCTTCTGCGCCTTTTCCATCTGTCGCTTGACTCGAGAGTTAATGGAGCGATCCATGTTGAGTTTTTCGATCTCAACATCGAGGATATCGCAGAGTCGATTCAACCGTTCAACGGGATTGAAAATTTCCAGCAGTTCCTGCTTATCTTCGATGCCTACGGCAAGATTGGCAGCAATAGTGTCAGCGAGGCGGCTGATGTCTTCAACCCGAACTGCTGACAGCATCGTGTCATAATTGAGATTCTGGCTTAATTTGACGTATTGCTCAAAAAGAGATGTTGCCTTATTGACCAGCCCTTCAGTGGCCACGCTGGGTGAGGCGGGTATGAGAGAGGGGCGCAACACTGCTTTGAGGTATTGGTCCTCCTCAATGATCTGCAGGGCTTTTGCCCTTTCCACTCCCTCAACCAGGACCTTGATGTTGCCGTCGGGCAAACGAAGCCTTTGCACGATATTGGCAATGGTTCCAATCGAATAAATTTCGGAAGGCTTTGGATCATCCACAGAAGCATCATGCTGAGTCGACAGGAATATCCGCTTGTCTCCGTTGAAGGCAATCTCCAGCGCCTTCACAGAGGCTGGACGGCCAATGACAAACGGGATCATCATGTACGGGAATAACACCACATCCCTGATGGGCACCATGGGAAGGAGAAGTGAATCAGGTTTTTCTTTGGACTTATTAAACATACTTATGGCCAAAACTAAGAAATAGACAAAGATCTAAGAACTCGAATGGAAACGCTTCAGAGGCGCCGTGAGCGGACAGACCTCTAACCTGCCTTTTCCAACAACGACAAATCAATTGAGTTGGTAGACACCATCTCTTTAGTGACCACAAACTCTTTGAGCTTGCGCTGGGATGGCAACAAATACATCAGGTCCAACATTAAGTCTTCAATAATAATTCTCAAACCACGCGCACCCACCTTGCGTTGCTGGGCAAGCTCGGCTATGGCTTCCAGGGCATCATCATTAAACCGCAGCTTCACACCCTCGTATTCGAAAAGTCTTTGATACTGCTTGACAAGGGCGTTCTTTGGCTTGGTCAATATCTCCACCAACGCCATCTTGTCCAGATCTGCCAGTGTCCCCACAACGGGCAACCTCCCCACGAACTCCGGGATCAGCCCATACTTAATGAGATCCACAGGCTCAACTCGCTCGAGCAACGCAATGTTCCTTCGCTCCTGAACAGTCTTGATCTCTCCGCGAAATCCAAGGGTCTTTTTCCCTAATCGACGTTCGATCACTTTCTCCAGACCCACAAAAGCGCCACCACAGATGAAGAGGATGTTAGTAGTATCCACCTGTGTAAATTCCTGGTGAGGATGCTTTCTCCCTCCCTGAGGGGGGACATTGGCGATCGTTCCTTCCAGAATCTTCAACAATGCCTGCTGCACACCTTCGCCGGAGACATCACGCGTGATAGATGGATTTTCATCCTTGCGACAGATCTTATCGACCTCATCAATATAAATAATCCCATTCTGACACCGCTCGATGTCTCCATTGGCACTCTGCAGCAATTTGAGAATGATGTTTTCGACATCTTCACCCACGTAACCGGCTTCGGTCAGCGTGGTGGCATCCACAATGGCAAAGGGTACGCTGAGGCGTTTGGCTAGAGTCTGCGCTAGCAGAGTCTTTCCAGTGCCGGTGGGACCAATAAGCAGGATATTACTCTTGTTGAGTTCAACGTCGCTGCGCCGCTTGGAAAGCTCAATTCGTTTGTAATGGTTGTAAACGGCCACGGCCAGCTTTTTTTTGGTTTTCTCCTGGCCAATGACGTATTCATCCAAATAGGCCTTGACTTCATGCGGCTTGGGAAGGGATTGGGTCTTAACATCCGTTTCCACAACCTGATCATCGTCGATGATATCATTACAAACACGGACACACTCGTCACAGATAAACACAGTGGGTCCGGCAATCAGCTTGCGGACGTCGCCTTGACTTTTGTTACAAAAAGAACATCTCAGCGATTCTTCACCGTTGTTTCGTTTCAAGAACGTCTCCTCCACCAGATGAAACAGACTTCATCATTTTCAGCATATATGAAATTTCGGGATTGTCCACAGGGAATGTTGGGACGGGAGGACCGCAAAAATACTACTCGTGACGCACAATCACTTGATCCACAATCCCGTAGTTCCTGGCCTCTTCCGCTGTCATGATAAAATCACGTTCTACATCGCGTTCAACTTTTTCCAACGGCTGACCTGTGTGTGCCACCAAAATGTCATTGCATTTGGCGCGCAATCGAAGGATTTCCTTGGCGTGAATGTCAATATCGGTCGCTTGCCCCGACAACCCGCCCATCGATGGCTGGTGAATGAGGATACGCGAATTGGGCAAAGCAAATCGTTTTCCTTTCGTTCCGGCACCCAGCAGGAGAGCCCCCATGCTGGCAGCCTGTCCAACACATATGGTTGTGACATCCGGCCGAATGAATTGAATGGTATCGTAAATGGCAAGCCCCGCGGTGATGGAGCCACCCGGGCTGTTTATGTAGAGTGAGATGTCCTTTTCGGGATCTTCAGCCTCCAGAAACAGCAACTGAGCTGTGATTAGGTTTGCAACATTGTCGTCGACAGGAGTTCCAAGAAAAATAATGTTGTCCTTCAAGAGACGGGAAAAGATATCGTAGGCACGTTCGCCTCGGCTGGTCTGTTCGACTACCATTGGAACTAGCATCAGACTTTGACCCTCAATATGATTTTCTTGAGATTTTTGATTTAGGGGCGAAGAATAATTTCCTGGGGATCCTTGAGTGTCGCCAGACTTAGCAGCAAGTCCAAACTCTTTCGGTTTCTAATCCTGTCGATGATTTTATCGATCGCCCCTTCCTTTGTCAAGCGTGATTTGACGGCCTCAAAGGACTGATGGCTTTCTTCAGCTCGCTTGGAAATGTCTGAGTCCACTTCATCGTCTGAGACCGAAATATTCTCCTTATCGGCAACATGCTCGAGAAGCAGGGCCACCTTAACATCTTGCACAGCACGCTCTCTTTGGCGCTCCCGAAACTGTGTCCAATCGATTCCCAGCGTCTGGGGATGAATCCCCTGCTTTATTAGAGACCGCACGTAATCATTCAGCCGGTTCTCAGACTGCTTGTTGACCAGAACATCAGGCACATCAAGCGGGCGGGCTTCAATAATGGAATTGAGCAGCCTCTCTTCCATAACCCTGCGGGCCGCACTCTCCTTGGCAGAAATGATTTCTGACCTAATCTTGTGGCGCAATTCTTCTAGAGTTGCGTAATCCCCGCAATCCCGCGCAAAGTCATCATTTAGGTCCGGAAGTTGTTTCTGCTTAATCGTCTGAACTTCCACGGAATACTCCAATTCGCACCCAGCCAAGTCCTTATTCGGAAATTCACCAGGATACTTTATCTGGAAAGAACGCACTTCTCCCGGTTTTGCCCCCAAAAGGTTTCGATTAAATTCTGGAAGGGTGTTGCTTGACCCGACTTCACAATAAATCTCCTTGGCCTCAAGATTGGCACGCCCCGGATCGGCAAATTTACCTGTGTATGAAATCACAGCAAAGTCTCCGTCTTGAACCGGACGATCGCTGACGGGGACAAATTGGGCCATACGTTCCTGCATCTTTTTGAGAGAGATTTCAACTTCTTCTTCTTTGAAATCGGGCAAAACCCTTTCGACTTCCACACCTTTGTAGTTTGTAATTTCCAATTGGGGCATGACCTCAAATTCGGCCTTGAAGTGCAGCGGTTGACCGTCGCTGTGATCGAGTTCATGGATATGAGGTGTTTCTAAAGGAGACAGCCCCTCCGCTTTGATGGCTTCCAGGAAATACTTATGAACTGAGGCATCCAGAAAGTCCTCTCTGATCTCAGCCTTGTAGCGCTGCAAGACAACAGGCAGAGGCGCCTTCCCAGGGCGAAATCCCGGGATGCG
>JBGOVH010000040.1:0-10961 GCA_041478005.1 Terriglobia bacterium
AGCATATCTCGTTCCTGAAACAGGACCATGCGAACCTGGGCACTGATCGTACCTCCTCCTGAAAGCGATCCGTCCCATTCCCCGGCAATCGATTGCGTATTGGCTTGGGGCAAAACAAACGCAGGAAAGAAAGCGGCCGTGCCGTTTGTGCTGCGCACCAAAGAATTGGCCACCAACCGCGGGGTGAGTTGATCACTTGTATTTGGGTCGGTCACTTCAATCTCAATCTGACCAAAACCGCCGACACCACTTCGAATGTCATTATCGACGAACATCCCGTAGGACCGAACAAAAGCCGTCTTGGTGGTCAGCAAATTCCCTGTCTGGTCGAAGACTTTGATGGAGAGATTCCCGTCGGCAGTCCCGACATTGACCACTACCAGCGAGGATTGGAAGAATCCAACTTTGGCGGAGGATTGAATCATCAGCCGGGTCCCTGTGCTTTCGACAAAGGCAGCTGGTTTGTTGATCTGGTCAGCAATGGCAAGTTCGATGCTTGGATCCTTGGTCGAATTGATAATGACGGAGGCCCAGCAGGTGAGCGGCTCGTCTGAATAAATTAACAACCAGCCGGTAGAAATATTCCCTCCCAGCTTCCCTATAATGTCATTGAGCTGCAACAGCTCCTTGGATCGAACCACAAAACTCCCACTACCAGCGAGATTCCCCTCGGTATCAAACAGTCCGACCAAGACATTGGAATCAGGATTTGTGCCGTGCGTAAACGAGCTTTGACTGTAATTGTTCAATCCCAGATTAGTCCTGGTATTAGCATCGGCGGCCACGTAGGGGATGATATTGACGTAGGAATCACCTTCTCCTGAAGTCTGAGCCTGAACTTCGATCTTGTGATGCAACTCTCTAAGCCCCTCGAGCCAGTTACCCTGGGTGAGTCGCTGCTGCTTTCCCATAAACCTGAATTCTCTTTTTTCATTTTCTCGTGCTTGAAAATGGAAGGACGCCGAAATGGTCAGGATTAATGCAACCCAAAAGGTCATTTGCGCTGTTTTGCGCATACGAGTCACCTCAGAAAATCTCTTAAATGTTGATGCATACGAGCTGGAATCGGTGGCTTCATAGGCAAAAAAAAGATCCACTCTAGAGCGGTGGATCTTATCGGCTACCCTCAAACAATTAGCCTAGATTCGCCGAGTAACTTCTGCAAATGTGACTTCATCGATGTGAATCTTTCCAACTCTGGTCATCTTATCTTTGACAGAATCAACGTATGCTTGGAAGACCTTGTCCCTTTTCGGAACTAGCAAGGATTCCCGAATGGCTGATTTCGATTTCTCGAATTCTTCGCGATTAATTCCCTTTTTTTCTTTGAGCTGGGCCACGACAAATTTTTGCCCTATCTCAATGGGCGAACTGACATCACCCGATTTCGCACTGAAGGCAAAACCGTCCAGCGGCGAGCTTGCTCCCAGGTCTGCGATGTTTCCATTCCGCGTGAATTCGTCACTGGTTCTAACAGTGACGTGATAATTCTTTGCCAGGTTCTCAAAGTTTGCTCCAGTCTTTGCCTTTTCTGCAAATTCCGCTGCTTTTGACTTCGCCACATCAAGTCCCTTGGAAGACTTTAAAGCCTCCTCCACCTTGGGGCGAACTTCGCTCAACTCCGGTAGATAGGGAGGCTTGACCTCAACGATCTGAGGAATGGCGAAGCCATTTGGAATTCTAACCGGGGAACCAATCTCCTTGGCTTTCATCCCGAATATCTTGGAAGAAAACTCCTGCGAATTTCCGATTGCTGGAATGGCAGCACCCTGCAATACCAATGGAGTTTCTTGAATGCTAAGCTTCATTTCCGTGGAAACCTGTTCCAGCGTTTTGTTGTTTCTTGTGAGACTGAAGGCCTTGTCCGCCAATTGTTGGGCAGCTTGGTCGGCTCTGCGTTGGAGGAGTGTTGGCCTAATCAAGTTAACCACCTCTTCAAAAGTCTGAGTATGTGCTGCCTGCTTTTCAAGTACCTTGACGATATGGAAACCATACTTCGTAGTGACTAGGTCGCTAATGGCACCAACGCCCAAACTGAAGGCGGATTTTTCAAATTCGGGGACCATCTGACCTCGTCCAAAGAAACCTAAGTCGCCACCGTTTTGAGCGGATGTATCTTCAGAATACTTTTTGGCTAGCTCCCCGAAGTCGCCACCGTTTTGAGCCTGGTTAAGGATTTCGGAAGCCTTGGCTTTTAGCTGTTCAGTTTCTTGAGGCGTTTTCCCTTCGGTTTTAAGAAGAATATGGGACGCCCTGACGCGTTCGGGTAATTGGTAATTTGAAAGGTTTTGTTGGTAGTAACTCTTTAGGTCGGCATCACTAACTTGAGCGGTATTCCGGATCGCCGTGGAGTCGACAAAAAGATATTTGACCTTCCGCTGCTCTCCAATGCGGTAGGCTTCCCTGTTCTGGCTGAAGTAAGCTTTCAGATCCGATTCCTGAAAGGCAATGGAATTGGCATAGCTTGAGGGCTCAAATGCAACATAACCCACTTTCGCTTTTTCGTTTCGGTTTCGATAATCTTCCTCAATCTCGTTGTCGATTACACTTACGGAGTCTGTAATTAAGTTCCTCAGCTTTTCCTGCATGATGTCCTCTCGAATCGAATCTTCAAAATCCTCTACCGTCATCCCATTCTGCCGAAGAATAGATTCGTAACGATTGAACAAGAAGTTACCGTTATCCTGAAAATAAGGGAGAGCAAGGATCTTTTGCTGTACCTCATTGTTGGTAGCATCAATTCCAAGACGCTTAGATTCGGATAGAATGACTTCCTTGGAAATGAGCTGGTTAAGGATCTGACGATCAATCTGCAATGTTTTCAAAAACTGCCGGTCATATGGGTATTGGTTATTCCGCAAGAATCGTTGATAAGAGGTTATGAATTCCGTTGTCGATATCTCGGCATCATTCACTTTGGCTAAAACAGAATTTCTCATCCCTCTTCCCCAGACGCCACCCGGCATCCCAGGAACCAGGTAGGCAACCAGGCCAAATATGAGAGGCACCGAGACCACTCCCCACAGCAGCTTCTTCTTTCGGCGCATAGTGTCTAAGACCATGATCTAATTCAATCTCCTTTAAAAGAAAATCGACAAAATCAATGTATTTCCTGATGACAGCCGTCGATTTGGGCAACATAGTTTAGAAGATAATATCGTTCTAACGCAATCTAAATGCTCTGATCATTCGGCCCGTTGTTTTTTGTACAGAACCATGTCTTTGTTACCGAAATACTTAAGGTTGAGTATTGTAAGTCCCTGTGCTAAATTAAAACGCTGCAAAAGTAAGCATTCTCAACGAATTATGACACTTTTTTATGGAATCCAGAGCAGGAAAAACTAAGAGAATTGAGATCTATTGGTTTACGGTTTCCTATAACCAACTACTGATTTGGAGTGCAGCAATATTACTCGTCACGTCTTTAGGTGGATTCGCGCTTTTCAAGGACTATTTGGTTAAAAAGTTCAACCAGTTCGTCGAAAACGAGGGGTCATTGAAGGCCGGAACTACCAAGAAGAAAGGAAGCTTTGCCAATATCGCGGGGACGGTCAAGGTAAAGAAATTTGACTCCGTACAGTGGATTAATGCCGATCCCCAGACAGTTTTGGACGAGGGTGACTATATCCAGACGTCCGCGGATTCATTTGCGAGCATTGTTTTCCCAGATGGAACGACTTACCGCATGAAGCAGGACTCTCTAATCGTAGTTCAGGAGAACTCCGAAGATCCGCACACATTGGCAAAGAAAGTCACCGTTAGAGTAACCTCGGGCTCCATTGATTTGTCCACCGTCCGCAGAGATGTTGGCACATCCACCACTGCGGTTTCAGCCGCATCGGCTACGGCTTTCGTCAATCAGGAATCAAGAGTTGCGGTCGAGACTAATCCCGAAAATAAGACTGCCCAGTTTTCGGTTCAGAGAGGATCAGCTAAGGTTGTCAAAGGTAGCGAGAGTATTCCGGTAGGTCCTTACGAAAAAGTCACTGCGGAAGAAAACCGGTTGACAAAAGAAAGAGTGATTGCTCCACCGGATCTGATGACACCTAATAATATCAAGCCGGTCATCGCTCGTGAAGGGGTCTCAACGAAAATTGAATTTGCTTGGGCTCCAGTTCCAGAGGCGGTTTCTTATAGAATCAAAATCTCAAATTCATCCGTGTTTTCCAAGGTTTTGAAGGAAGAAGTTGTCAAACAGAAGACTCACTTTGTGACATCCGGTTTGGAAGAGGGAACGTACTATTGGGCCGTGAGCTCCATCGATAGCAAGAGCAAAAGCAGCCGAGAGAGTGATCCCAACAAATTTACTTTGATCAATAAGTCGTTTAAGGAAAAGGAATCGGATGTTTACTTGACCGTTGAAGTCATCCGCATCTCAAACATTTTCGAGATCATCGGGAGAACGGACCCAGGCGCGTCGGTGGTCATCAATGAGGAGCCTGTGACTTTAATGTCTGCTGACGGATCCTTTAAGCATTTCACCTCTCCATTGCCACACCAAGGGAAGAACCTCATCACAGTAACGGCACAAGACAGAAGTGGCAACTCCACCACAATCAAAAAAGAAGTATACGTTGACTAACGAGCATACCTATTGAAGGAGCACCATTCTGAATGAATTTCCGATCACTATTTCATCTATTCTCTAGCGATCTCGCGATTGATCTGGGTACTGCCAACTCTCTCGTTTTCGCCAAAGGCAAAGGGATTGTCGTTAACGAGCCTTCCATCGTTGCCATTAACAAGGTCACGGGGGAAGTCGAGGCTGTTGGGCGCGAGGCCAAGGAGATGTTGGGTCGTACCCCCGGAAACATCGTCGCCATTCGGCCCTTAAAAGATGGAGTGATTGCAGATTTTAAGGTCACCGAAAAGATGCTCAACTACTTTATTCAGAAAGCTCACGGGCGCAAATTGCTGGTGCATCCAAGAATCGTGATTGGCGTACCGTCAGAGATTACACAGGTCGAGAAGCGAGCGGTTATCGACTCTGCGTTTCGTGCTAAGGCTAGTGAGGTTTATCTCGTGGAGCAGGCTATGGTCGCGGCCATTGGCGCAGGGTTGCCGATCACCGAACCTTCTGGGAATATGGTGGTCGATATCGGAGGAGGCACTACAGATATCGCAGTGATTTCTCTTTCGGGAATTGTTTACAGCCGCTCCGTGCGGCTGGCTGGAAATGAAATGGATGAGGCTATCACCCAATATATCAAGCGTAAATACAACTTGCTGATTGGCGAGCGTACCGCAGAACGAATTAAGATCGAGATTGGCTCGGCTTACCCCTTGGACGAGCCCCTGTCCATGGAGATTAAAGGCCGGAACTTGATCGAAGGTATCCCCAAGACTCTCGTGATTACGGATGATGAAATTCGTGAAGCCTTGTCCGAATGCGTGGGGACCATCGTGAACGCTGTTAGAGTCGCATTGGAACGAACTCCTCCGGAACTTTCTGCCGATATTGTGGACAAAGGGATCGTTATCACGGGTGGAGGATCGATGTTGAGAAATCTAGACAAGCGGATTCGTGAAGAAACTAGCCTCCCCGTTACCCTTGCGGATGATCCTCTCTCATCAGTGGTGCTTGGAACAGGAAAGATGTTGAGTGACTTCAGTTTGTTGAAAAAGATTTCAATAGATTCATTTTGACCGGTGAACGGCTTGTTCGTTGATAGCCCGGGAAAGTTTCCGTCCCACTGGATTCGATTTAAATGAAGCAGTTTTTCAAATCTCGTCGAGAGTGGATCCTTCTTGTTATTGTCCTTTTTGCCCATCTGGTTCTGCTTTCCACACGACTAAATTCCTCCAAAGACACTCCTCTAATAAGAAGTTGGGCCATGGAGGTAATCGCCCCTACCCTAAAGCGATTTGTAGGCAGCGTATCCTATCTGTCCAGGATCTGGTACGGCTACGTGGACCTACGAAATGTCCGAGAGGAAAACCGTATCCTAAGTTCTCAGGCCGAGGATTATCGCCGAATGATCATTGCCTATGAAGAGAAGATTAAGGAATTGAGACGTCTTGAAGTTTTGAGTGAGCTCGAACTTAACCTGACATTGCCGCATATACGTGCCCGGGTAATTGGCGGCGACCCTACCCAGTGGTACGGTTCTCGTATCCTTGATCAGGGCCTGGATGCTGGCATCACAAAAGACTGCGCCGCCATCATCGCAGATGGAGTTGTCGGCAGAATTGTTCAAGTATCCAAAAAAAGCTCTATATTGCAGCTGATAACCGATTTTGACAGTGGAGTTGGAGTCCTGCTTGAGAACAGCAGAGCTCAAGGAGTCTTAAAAGGTGAAGGGAGGGGGGCAGCCTTTGTCGAATATATCGGGTCAAATGAGAAGGTGGTTGTCGGTGAAAAGGTTCTGACATCGGGATTGGACCAAATCTACCCCAAAGGCCTCCTGGTAGGATACGTCATTTCTACTTCCCCCTCGAAACAAGTTTTTCAAAAGATTGACGTGACGATATCAGCCAATGTTCAGAAGCTCGAAGAAGTTTTGGTGCTCAAGAAGGAGGCCCAGAGTTGAATGAGAAACCTTCTGCGCTCTTCAGCGTTGGTGACGTTGATCGTATTGACCGTTGTAATCCAGGTGCTCGTGACACGGTATTATCCCCGTTTCTTTCTAGATTTACCTCTACTTTCGGTTCTCTATCTCACGATCGCAAAAGAGGATCTACTATGGACTGTATGCGCGGGAACCGCTGTAGGTTTCCTTCAAGACAGTCTCTCGTCGGGACCGTTGGGAATCAGTGGATTTACAAAGATCCTCATTGGCTGCCTGGCTTACATGACAAATGCAGTGATTGCAGTTGACCGGGTTACGACAAGATGGGGAATGCTGTTCATTGCATCGCTTCTGGGTGCGTTCCTTTTCTTAGGTCTCAGAATTATGTTCTTGAATCGAAATGAAATGATCGATGGGACAAGGATTCTACTGAGTGGGTTAGTGAATGCGTCTGTTGGACTTCCGCTTTTTTACATTTTCGATAAGCTCTTTCAGTCCACAAACGAGTAGTTATGGACCTCAAAGATTTTTACGAAGATAAAAGGTTTATTCAGTCCCGAATTCCGTACATACAATTCGCTGCGGTGTTCGTTTTCCTGTTTCTATTGATGGGCTTATGGAATCTGCAACTTCTAAGCTCAAAACATTACAGAGAGTTAGCTGAAAAAAATCAGATTCGTTCAATTACTTTGGTCGCCCCTCGAGGAAAACTTCTCGACCGCAATGGCCAAATCATCGTCGATAATCGTCCCTCTTTCACAGTGTCAGTTATGCGAGACAATTTAGCCACGATGGAGAATTCTTTGGATCTGTTGGCCGTAGGACTGAAACTGGAATCCGGCTTTTTGAAGTTACAGATAGAAAAACACCGCAACCAGCCAAGTTATCTCCCAATCATCATTAAAGAAGACCTTTCCCAGGAAGATTTAGCCTTCGTGGAATCTCATCGCTACGAGTTCCCCAGCCTGGACATCATCCGCCAGCCGCGCAGGTTTTACAAGGAAGGCCAACTGGCTGCTCATCTGCTGGGTTATGTTGGAGAGATTTCAGAAAGACAACTGGCTACCGAGGAGTTTAGTTATTGCAAACTCGGGGACATTGTTGGCAAAGCCGGGGTTGAAAGGGTTTACAATCAAATCCTCACCGGAATTGATGGTCAGAAGAAAGTCATGGTGGATAGTCGAGGACGAGAAGTCAAAGTTCTTGACACCGTTGAGCCTGTTCCCGGAAATGACCTTCGGTTAACCGTTGACCTTGACATCCAACGGGCCGCAGAAAAGGGATTTGAGGAGAAAGCTGGCGCTGCCATCGCAATCGATCCTCGCACCGGGGAGGTCTTGTGTCTGGCTAGCCGACCGGCTTTTGATCCCAATAGCTTCTCATCTCGAATCAGCAAGAAAGAATGGGAAGACCTCATCAATGACCCCAGGAAACCCATGCAAAATCGAGCCATCCAAAGCCGCTTCCCTCCGGGCTCGGTGTTCAAGATCATCATGACTATCGCCGGACTAAGGGAGGGGATTCTCACGCCAAACTACGTGGATTTCTGCTCCGGTTCAACCATCATGTATGGCCGCCCCTTTCACTGTCACAAGAAAGGAGGTCACGGGAGAGTGTATCTTCACGAAGCGATTGTGAATTCCTGCAACGTCTTCTTCTATCATCTGGGTAAAAAACTGGGCATCGATAGAATCGCTTTCTATGCCGAGAGCATGGGTCTGGGGCAGAAAACAGGCATTGACCTTCCGGCCGAAGATACGGGCCTTGTTCCTTCACCATCATGGAAAAAGAGAGTTCTAAAGGCGGATTGGTACGCCGGTGAAACAATTTCAGTGGCAATTGGCCAGGGTTATGTCGCCCTTACCCTAATTCAAACTGCTCGTGCGTTTGGTGGCTTCGGTGTAGGCGGAGTTTTCAAAACACCCCATGTGGTCTCAGAGGAGGAACTGAAACGATGGGGCAAAACCCCGAATCTTTCAACGGAGACTAAATTCGAGCTCGACGAGCAGACCAGAGATATCGTTAGCCGAGGCCTTTGGGGGGTGGTGAATGAATGGGGAACAGGCCGGCGCGCAGCAGTTCCCGGTTTTGATGTCTGCGGGAAGACCGGAACGGCCCAGGTGATTGGAAAAGAAGCCAAAGTAGCAGAGAAATCCAAAGAAGACTTTGAAGACAATGCATGGTTTGTAGGATTTGCACCGGTACGTTTTGCCGAGATAGCTGGAGCCGTCTTCGTGGAGCATGGAGGGCATGGGGGGGCAGCGGCCGCTCCGATCATTCACGATATGTTTCAAGTCTTTCATGACAAGCAGAACAAGCCTCCAGAGGGCCATCTGATAAGTATGAAATAGCTCTCCGTCCCCTTTCTTTGGAATGGGGAAAGAGTTGAGGATAGCAACAAATCAAGGGCATCCCGCTTTCTTATTGGCGGGAATGACAATTCAAGAAGTCTATGTTTTCAAAAACGTCTTTATACCTGAAAGACTTTGATTGGTTTATTCTCGTTCTGGCTCTTGCGATTGCTGTGATTGGCGTAATCGAGATCCACAGTGCAACCCAGTACGACAAAGCCGAGAACTTTTATCTAAAGCAGATCTACAGAATCCTGGTTGGCCTCCTCCTCATGACATTGGCAATGAGCATCGACTACCACACGCTGGCCGAAAATATCCCTTATTTCTATATCATCGCCATTCTTTCTTTGATTTTTGTTCTGCTCTTTGGTAGGCGGATTTCTGGCAGCAAGAGCTGGATTTCGTTGGGAGGATTCGAAATTCAGCCTTCAGAGCTTGTAAAAGTGGTCGTAGTGGTTGCGCTTGCGCGTTTTCTGTGTGAAATAAGAACAGAGTACCTCACGGGCGCTGATATCTTAAAGGGCTCAAGCATAGTGGGGCTCCCAGTCATATTAGTTATGTTACAGCCAGATTTGGGTTCTGCCATAACCTTCATTCCAATTCTGATGGTGGGCTTGTTTCTGGGAGGCCTGCGTCCTAAATGGATGATTGGGGGGGTAATTTTGTGTGTATTTGTTATTGGCGCAGGATGGTATAATCTGAAGCTGTATCAAAAGGAACGCATTTACACTTTTATAGAGCCAGAAAGAGATCCACAGGGGCGGGGTTACCACTCAATACAGTCCAAAATTACGGTTGGTTCTGGGGGATTTTGGGGGAAAGGGATTGGAAAAGGAAGTCAGACCCGACTTGGGTTTCTGCCAGAGCGGCATACCGACTTCATATTCTCTGTGGTCGGTGAAGAATTGGGATTCCTAGGCACAGCGACCGTTCTTTCGTTGTACTTCATAATCATCATGAGATCTATTCATATTGCCCAAACGTCGAGAGACAAACTAGGCATTTACATTAGTCTGGGGGCAGTCGGCGTTATTCTTTTTCACATTTTGGAAAACATTGGTATGGTTGTGGGACTTATGCCTATTACGGGGATTCCCTTGCCGCTGTTGAGCTATGGGGGCTCCTCCGTTTTGTCTACGTTCGTGTTGCTAGGCCTTATTATCAATGTTCGAATGCGAAGATACGTGAACTAATCGGTTGGATTCGATTCGGATTTCAAAAATATCACAGTGAATCAACAGCGAGCTTGAGCGGTAACTCTCTTATGAGTGAGCGCACCTCTTAAGGGAATCAGGACATTAAACGCTATTTAGGATCAATTTCCTACCTGATTATGTTTTTGGAAAGTTTGATCAAAGGTCATTAAAGAGCGCCTCGTTAATTTCCCCGCCCCAAAGCTCCTCTGTTGTTTCACGAAAGAGGAGTTTCTAAATGTCAAAGGAATTAATCATTTCAATTACCCCACAGGAAACTAAAGCAGCCATCTTGGAGAATGACCAGGTCATTGAAATCCATATTGAGCGAGATAAGGATCAAGGGATTGTGGGTGCTATCTGCAAGGGACGAGTCACCAAAGTCCTTCCGGGAATGCAATCTGCTTTTGTGGATATTGGTTTGGAGCGGGATGCCTTCCTCTATGTTTCAGACTTCTTTGAAGACACTGAAGAGTATGACAAACTGGTTACGACTGCCGAAGAACAGGTAGCAAAATTGGAGCAATCGAGTAAGACCGATGTTGCCCCCCTTCCATTTTCTCCTCCTGTCCCTGTCGACGTCGTAGCCTCCAATGTTTTGAGATACCAAGATCGGCCCGGACGCTCCCGCAGATCGCGACGAAACCGGCTCAAAGGAAAACGCTTTGACATTGGGATCGGATCGGCAGAAAACCAGCAGCCGCCAAGAGATCCCGTCGTGACAGACCCTCCCAGGGAAGCTGATACTGAGCCATCGATTTCGATCTTGCCTGGCGAGTCTCTCGCCAAGTACCAAAATATCGTTCCTCCTCCCGGGTCTCCTACAAGTGAAATCGAAAAGCCTTCATTAGCCATTAGGCAGACGACTCAGCCTGATCCAACTCTGTTGATAGATGATGTAGTAG
>JBGOVH010000113.1:0-7319 GCA_041478005.1 Terriglobia bacterium
AAAGTGGAAAGAAGGATATTCCATTCGAGTAGGTTTGTCAAGAAAAATAATGACTTACCTACTTAAAATGTCCAAACTCCAGGCCTCCGGCTTTGCCGGAGGTCTTTTGACTCGCCGGGCGAGCCTAGACCTCGTCGGCCTGCCACCCACCCCGGAAGAAGTCAGTCAGTTCGTTGCCGACAATCAACCGGAAGCGTACGAACGCCTGGTAGATCGGCTTCTGGCCTCTCCACATTACGGAGAGAAATGGGCTTCTCACTGGTTGGACCAGGCCCGTTTTGCCGAAAGTGATGGTTACCAAGCAGACTTTGTCAGACCGTGGGCCTGGCGATGGCGCCATTGGGTGATTGAAGCGTTGAACAAAAACTTGCCCTTTGACCAGTTTACCATTGAGCAAATTGCTGGAGACTTGTTGCCGCAAGGCTCGGTGGAATCGAAGGTTGCCACCGGATTTCATCGAAACACTCTGACCAACAGGGAAAGTGGATTCCCACTGGAGATGGATCGCGTTGAGCAGGTGGTCGATCGAACGAACACGTTCGGAATTGCGTGGCTGGGATTGACCATTGGTTGTGCCCGCTGTCACGACCATAAGTTTGATCCCATCACGCAGAAGGAGTTCTACCAACTTTATGCATTCTTCAATACTGCTGAGGAGGCCAACGTCGTGGCCCCGCTTCCTGGAGAATTGGAACCTTACCTCCAACGAAAGGCCGCATACGACAGGAAGTGGCGTGAATTGATGGTTGAGTACAAGGCGCCAGAGCTGCAGTCAGAGTGGGAACAGATAATGACACAAGCTTGCTCGAATCCGGATGATCCAACAATTGACTTGCGCTGGAAAGTCATGTGCGAAGAACTCCGGTTCGAGTTAGATGGAATCCGACAATCTCGGATCAGCGGGGGAGAAGAGATTCTCAGGATCCCTCCTTCTCAACGGACCGAAAGAGAGGCAGAAAGGCTCACGCGTTACTTCATCTATCCTGTGCTCGACCGTTTCGTGGGCAAGGAACGGTTCAACGAATTGCGGGGAGAGGAACTCCGCCGAAAACTTGCTGAGCTGGATGCGACCTTTCCGGCATTGAGCGAGGCGCAAACCCTTGCCGACAATACGGCTCTGCCCAAGACTCACCTTCTCGTCCGGGGAGACTTCCGCCAACCTGGCATTGAGGTACAACCCAGTACTCCCTCGTTTTTGCCACCTCTTCTCCCAGATCCAGATAATGGGAAGCTCAACAGGCTTATGTTGGCCCGCTGGCTGGTTTCGAAAAATAACCCGCTGACAGCGCGCGTGGCGGTCAACCGCATTTGGCAGGAATTTTTTGGTCATGGCTTGGTAAGAACTTCCGACGACTTCGGCACTCGTGGTGACAGACCCACTCATCCGGAGTTACTCGACTGGCTTGCGGTGGAATTCATGGACACAGGCTGGGATGTCAAAAAGATGCATAAACTGATCGTAACCTCGGCTACGTACAGGCAGTCGGCAAAGGTCCGGCAGGATTTGCAGACTCGCGATCCTGACAACAACTTGCTCGCTCGTCAGACTCGTCTGCGGTTGTCGGCAGAGCTGATCCGAGATGTGACACTGGCAGTCGGGGGCCTGTTGAATCCTGCCATCGGTGGGAAGAGTATTCGCCCTCCTATGCCGCCCGGAGTAACCGATGTTGGATTTGCGGACTATATTAAATGGCCAGAAAGCGAGGGTACGGACCAATACCGGCGCGGGATCTATATCTTTCGTCAGCGGACACTGCTCTATCCGCAACTGGTAACTTTTGATGCTCCAAATACCCTAACTCCTCGTTGCCAGCGAGACCGCTCGACAACCCCGCTTCAGGCCTTAACTTTGATGAACGACCCGGTCTTTTTTGAGGCCGCCCAAGCGCTGGCAGGACGCATCGTTCGAGTGAAGTCGGGAAGCGTGTCTAATCGGATCAATTATGCATTTCAGGTGTGTTTGGCTCGACTGCCGAAACCACAGGAAAGGGAACGGCTCATCCGGTATTACCAGCAACAAAAGCAGATACTCGAGAGAGAGCCGAAATCGATCGAAGCTTTGGTGCCGGTGAAAGGTTTTGAAAACATCGATCCTGGCGAAGCTGCCATCTGGGTAGGCATCAGCGGCGTTTTGCTGAATCTCGAAGAGTTTATAACCAGGGGCTAGATAATGGACTTTCAAGATCTCAGGCGCATTCAAAGCCGGCGCCATTTTCTTCAGGAGTGCGCCTGCGGCCTTGGCACGATTTCGCTGTGGCATTTACTGGCAGTTGACGGTCTGGCAGCCACAACTGGCAAGGGTGTTCCCGAGGTGAATCCGGTCACACCGCGAGCTCCCCACTTTGCTCCCAAAGCCCGGAACGTAATCTTCCTGTTCATGGCCGGGGCACCTAGCCAACTCGATCTGTTCGATCCCAAGCCCGAAATGAAGCAATGGGATGGTCAGACACTTCCCGAGTCCATGACCAAGGCCCAGCAATTTGCCTTCATCAAGCCTACGGCTACGGTGTGGGCCAGCCCGCGCACGTTCAAGCGTTATGGACGATCGGGACTGGAATTCTCGGACTACATGCCGCATTTGTCATCTTGTGCCGACGAAATCTGCATGATCCGTTCGATGTACACAGACCAAATCAACCATCACACGGGTCAGTTGGAGATGAGCTGTGGGACTCCTCTGGTTGGTTACCCCTCGATGGGCTCGTGGGCCCTTTACGGGTTGGGGAGCGAATCCCAGAATCTGCCTGGTTTTGTCGTACTGAGTTCCGGAATAGGAGCCGACGCGGGTAGTGCAATCTGGGGCAGCGGCTTCCTGCCTTCAAACTACCAAGGGGTTCCTTTTCGGAGCAAGGGAGATCCCGTGCTTCACCTTTCGAATCCCGCCGGTCTGAGTCAGGAAGCCCAAAGAGCCAAGCTGGATGCGATTCGCGACCTGAACAAAATGAACTACCTGAATATTGGAGATCCGGAGATCGCCTCTCGCATTGCTTCCTACGAGCTTGCCTTCCGAATGCAGATCGCCACCCCCGAGCTGGTGGACTTTTCAAGAGAATCGCCCAGCACACTCGAGATGTATGGGGTTAACCAAGCGCCAACCAGACCGTTTGCCGCCAATTGCCTCCTGGCACGACGGATGGTCGAACGCGGGGTGAGGTTTGTTCAGCTTGTTCACGGCACGTGGGACGATCACACCAATCTGAACGAGAGCCTCAAAAGGAATTGTGACGTCACGGACAAGCCGACTGCCGCCCTACTGAAAGATCTTAAGCAGCGAGGACTGCTCGATAATACGCTTGTGATCTGGGGCGGCGAGTTCGGACGAACGCCACTCGTTGAGGATCGCACTCCGGGCAAAAAGGAAAGTAGGGGACGAGACCACCATCGCTTGGCTTTTAGCATGTGGATGGCTGGGGGAGGGATCAAGGGTGGACAGATGATTGGGAAGACCGACGATTTTGGTTTCGCTATTCTTGAGGATAAGATCCACGTGCACGATCTGCACGCGACTATTCTCCACTGTCTGGGCTTTGATCACAAGCGATTGACTTTCCGCCACCAGGGCCGAGACTTTCGCCTCACCGATGTGGCCGGTGAGGTCGTCCCCAAATTGCTGGCCTAGCCATTCGAGTCGACACGGACGGTATATCACCCTCGTCTCGGACAGCGGCCTCTGCTCTATCTTTTGATCGAAATGAATAATCACAACCACGATTGGCTGAGCCTGACTGCGGGCCGAGGCAGCGATGGCACAGGCCAGTCTTGGGTTTCGAGGAGGTCCAATGAAGATACAAGATGAACTCGTTGTCCGATTGCCTCGCCAGCGCCCTGGCCTGGAGGGTATCGTCAGATTCAGACTCTGGTGGACCGCTAGCAGGCAACTGCTTTCAATGATCGGGCTGGCAGTGGTGTTGGCCTTAGCTCAGACGGGATGGGCTGCCCAGCAGCATCCGCCCCAGGGTTACACGTTTTACGTGGTCCCTCATTCCCACATCGATCTGGAATGGTACTGGACTTATGACAAGACCCAGGTGCTTGTGATCAACATCTTGAGCAATGCTCTGAAGATGCTTAAGAACGACCCACATTATACCTTTGCCCAAGATCAGATGATGGCCTTGAAGCTTTTCTGGGAGACCCTTTCCGATTCCGACAGGATTTTCCTACGGCGTATGGTTCGGGAAAGACGCTTTGAAGTCACGACCGGCATGCTTGTGCAACCCGATATTGACGAGCCTGATTTCGAATCCTTGTCTCGACAGTTGCTCGTGGCCAAGCCTTGGCTGGAGAGAACGTTCGAGACCAAGATCCTGACGGCTTGGAACATCGACACCTTTGGGCAAACGGTTCAGATGCCACAATTGTTTCGGCGTGCTGGGCTCAAGTATTTTGTCTTTATGCGCGATGTCTTGCCTTCCATGGAAGCCTCAATAAAGAGCCCGTTTTACTGGCAGTCTCCTGACGGAAGCAGGCTGTTGGCTCATTGGCTCTCAGGGACCTATGGGATCAGCCCGGAGCATCCGGAGTCCACTCTGGCGCCATTTGTCCGGCACAACCTGGAGGGCAACGATAAGATCTTGCTGCTTTGGGGAGATGACCTTTATGTCCCGACCCACACTTCTGGGGACATCGAGCGGATTATCCGGCAAGGAGCAGCCAAGCTAGGAATTCCGGTCAAATCGGTGGTTATGACCACGCCAAGTCGCTATTTCGAAGAGATCGAAAAGAGCGGTCTGTCACTGCCCACTTACAGCTATGATTTCAACCCGCCCTTATTCATTCAGGACTTGCGGGGGTTGTGGGGGCAACGTCCGGGGCAGAAGCTAGCCTTGCGGCGCTCCGAAGATGCACTCCAGTCGAGCGAGAAATTCTGTTCAATCGCAAGTTTTTACGGACTACCCTATCCTGCTGGAGACTTGCTCAGGGCTTGGGAGAAGGTCCTGTTCAATCATAATCATGACAACATGGGCGGGAGCCACACCGACGCGGTGGCTCAAGCAACGATGAGTCGTTACGAGAATGCGATCGAGGCCGGGCAAGCCACATTGGCCCAGGCGCTATTTCAGCTTTCTCGAAAAGTGGACACTTCGCAGGGTGGAAGATTCCCCTTTCTGGTGTTTAACGCTCTTTCATTTCCGCGTACGGAGTTGGTTCGCTATGAACCCCTATTCAAAGAGGAACTCAAGAATTTTCGCATCCTGGACCAGGCAGGAAAAGCTGTCCCATTTCGCATAGTAGCGACCCACTTGCAAAAGGAAGGGGATCCGCTGAGCATGGCAGTCGTCGAGTTCCTGGCGGACATACCTGCTCTGGGTTATCGTCTCTACCGAATTGAAGAGGCGCCAGCGACCGCTCAGCCTTCCAGTTGGCGTCCTGCCCGAAACGAAATCTCCAACCGCTTCTTCCGCTTGCGGCTCGATCCGGCCAGGGGCGTGCTTGCCAGCTTGCTAGATCTGCGTAGTGGTCAGGAACTCCTGGACACCGGCCGATATGGAGGGAACGAGCTGGTATTGGTGGAAGAAAAAAATCCCGACATGGAAGGCATGATTCATTTCACAGGCACCGAGGTTCGGAGTAGTCAGTTTCCACCAGATTCCATCAAGCAAATCGACGATGACTTAGGTACGCGGCTCAGAATTGAAGGTCCGTTTCTGGGGGGTCGGCGCGTGCAGGAGATCACACTTTATCACCAATTGCCACGGATCGACTTCGAGACTGAGCTATTGGGTTTCCCGGGTCACGATGGGATGGTAACGGCTGTTTTCCCGATCCGTAAGGAAGGAAAACAGAGAAACTGGTACGAGACCCACAATGCGGTGACCGAGCGCCCGGATGGAATCTATGATGCCGGCACTTGGGCTCTGGTAGGAGACTCGACCCTGGGAGCGGCTCTCCTGAACCGAGGGACGGCAGGCCACATCATTGAGAAAGGTATCGTAAAGCTGATCTTACTTCGCTCAGTAACAAACTACCGCGGCTATCATGCCCCAAACGCTTCAGAAGCAGGAAATCATAGTTTCGAATACGGCCTATATCCGAACGCTGGGGATTGGAGTGGCGGAGGGGTGGTAGAGCAGGCTCATAGCTTCAATAGTCCCTTGAGAGTTATCTCGACCGATTCACACCCAGGTCCATTACCCTCCGAACAGAGTTTCCTTCGTGTGGAGAGCGGGCAATTTGAGGTAACTGCACTCAAAGAAGCGGAACAGGGAGGAGACTTGATACTCCGAGGCCATGAAAGTCAGGGGAAGAGCGGCCGGGTCCGCCTACGGCTGGAGTTGCCGGTGCAACAAGCTTGGCGTGCGGATTTGCTGGAGGAGCCGAGTGAGGAACTCGTGTTGGGTAAAGGGAGGGTCGAGTTCGATTGCCAGCCTTTCCAGTTCGTGACGATACGCCTGCGGCCTAAACACTGAGCAAAGGCACTTGGGGCCACAGGCCTAGGGCTTGGTGTCAGGCGAGATCCCGAATGGTATCTGCCAGAGGTTACCCGAGGGTCTCAGCATGTGAAATCAAGCTGAAGGAGAAGAAAAGTTGGGGCTATCCGTGAACTCAAGCCAACTTAACCCGAATGCTCTGAAGGCTGGAGCCCTGGGTGCCCTGGGAGCTACTGCTCTAGGAGTCGCCATGATGGCGCCAGCACTGGGGATTTACGCAAATCTTGGTCCGGTGTCCGCTGGCGCTGGCAAAGCGTCGCCGTCGGTATTTTTGATTGCACTCGTTTGTACTATTCCTACCGCAATCAGTTATGCACTCCTGAGTCGTGAAGTTCCATCTGCTGGCAGTGCCTATACCTGGTTGTCGGAGGCAACCACTCCCTTTTTCGGAGTCTGGATGGGTTTGTTACTGGTCTCGACCTATTTTATAGCAGTCATCCTGCAACCCATTCTCTTCGGGCTATTCTTTAACGAATTGCTGGCCTCTTTTTTCCCCGGTCAGATTGGCTACGGCACTTGGATGCTCGGAATCCTCATTTCGACGTTAGTCGTAGCGCTGTTCGCCTACCCGGGTATTGATATTTCTGCTAGAGGTTCGATCGCAGTGACAGTTTTCGGCATGGTCGTCATTTCGGCCCTAGCTTGCACGATCTTGATTTTGGAGTTACGCCACGGACACATTGACTTTGAGTCGTTTAATCCTGCCACCTCTGTGCACGGTAACAAGGGATTCTTTGAAGGTTTGATTTTTGGACTTTTGAGTTTTGTGGGATTTAGCGTCATTACAACAGCAGCTGAAGAAACCCACTCTCCCCGTTCCATTATTCCGCGCGTTGTTATCCTGGCCTGTGTCCTGCTGGGGATCTTCTGGGCGGTGGTTGCCTGGGG
>JBGOVH010000044.1:0-10466 GCA_041478005.1 Terriglobia bacterium
ATGCATGCCGGGTGGGCTCACCTGGGAGGCAACATGCTTTACTTATGGATCTTCGGGGACAATGTGGAAGACCGTTTTGGGCACAGCAAGTTCACAATCTTCTACCTACTCTGTGGGATTGCGGCAACTTTTGCACAGTTGGTTTTTAGCCTCGGATCAAACGTGCCGAATTTGGGGGCGTCGGGGGCAATTGCTGGGGTGCTCGGAGCATACATTTTGATGTTCCCACAGGGAAAGGTCAGAGTATTGCAGGGTCAACAAGTGATTCAGGTGCCCGCGCTGATAGTCATCGGGTTCTGGATCGTTCTACAGTTTTTTAGCGGCATCGGCTCCATTGCCAACACAGCGCAGACGGGTGGCGTCGCTTATATGGCGCACATCGGGGGATTTCTGGCGGGGTTTGTGTTGACATTTTTGTTTAGAGGAAATTCGACGCCGCGGCTGACAGGTTAAATCGCTGTGATACCCGCAATTTGTGCAAACAGCGGAGAATTCAATGAAATTAGTCGGCAAGGCATCTTACGGAAAGTGGACACCAAGGCGGTGCAGACGCACCTGGATCTCGAGGTGCGGCAGAGCATCGCGATGCTCTTCTTGACGTTTCAGCTCACGACAGAGGCGATTACTGATCCCGTTACGGCCCTCGAGGAAGCGCTCGGCGCTCAGATCGTGCCGAACATGCGATTTCGCACCCTGGGAAACATACCGTTTTGGGGATACTGCCGTGTCCCTAACGGTTCAACAATTAATATGACGCGACGCATCGAGGATCAAATCGAGCGATTTGCGCCTGGCTTCGATTGGCGCATTCTTTTATTTTGGCCACGCTTCGAGTGCAAACATTGCCCACAAAGTGAACCTGGCGCCCAAGCCTCAAGTGAAACAACCACCGCAACTTTAGCGCGGGTTGTTTTTCGTAGGAGGCCGCCTCTTCACAGATAAGAAATATCAACGATCTGCCTGATATATAACAGGCCGACCGAATGTCGATAGGTCCCGGGCGAACCGTGCAGGGCGCGACGAACCAGCGACTCGAGTTCCGCCGGTGTGTAGGAACGCCGGATTGAGGAAACTCCATCCGCCGCGTTGATCCAGTGAACAAATGGCGCCACAAAGCAGCGGAAAAGCAGGAGGGGGAGCGGATGCCGTACAAGATCCAGGATGACAAAACGCTTACAAAAGCGGCCTACATTACGGATTAATTCCACCACGTGCTCATCCGCCAGGTGATGGGCCACGCAGACAGCCAAGGCTACGTCGCAAGCGGGCAGCGGATCGCGCACAGCATCTGCCTGTATGATCGGAACGCCGGAGTGGAACGTGCGGGGCACCCTCACGTCCACACCGACCGTCTCAACTCCCATCTTGCGCTGAATCTCAAGCAGTAACTCACCACGGCCACAGCCGATATCGAGAACGCGGCGTAATGGATTCGTATTTCGCCCTAACTCCAAGACCAGAGCCCTAATATTTCCGAGGAACCTATGCGTCCGAGTGAGGTCTTTGTACACCAGGGCTAAAGTTTCCTCCGGCAAGTTAGGATCGTCGATGATTTCGGGATCAAACGAACGCTTCATTTACTCCGCTCATTTTATGCGAAACCCTGTCGTTTTCACGCGACGAGAGTGCCGGGCCGCGTCATCCGAAAGAGGTAGCGGGCAGGAATCAGCGGGCCCAGACTCTGGGCCAGTCCCGCTTCCAGGATCGCCCGGAAGAGAGTGGCCAGATAGAAAGGCCTGCGGACTGCACGGCGACAATTGGACAGGTAATCCTCGACCGAACTCCGCCTGGAAGCAGCCAATCCAGCCATGCGACCGGTACCAACTGCGTTCACCAAGCCCAACCCTGTGAACGGATCTATGAAACCCAGCGCGTCCCCCGCAGGATAAATTTCACTCCCAGCGAAGTGCTGCCACTGCCCACCAAACACCAATGGCCCCACAGTGAACCACTGGGAAACCCGAGAGAGAGGGCGTATCCGACACGCCAGAGGCGGCCACCCGGTGAGCAGATCGTCTAACTGGAATTCACATGCGCGAAGGACGTGCTCCGGCGCGATCCCACAGATGTTAGTAATCCCATTCTCCACGGCACTCACGCCAATGTAGCATCCGCGAAAAAAGAACAGTTCGACTGCGTCGTTTGCGGGTCCTTCGAAATGTGCCTTAAATCCGAACAACCGCCGACCCGCGGCTGCGATCGATTTTCGTCCAGTGGCGAGTATCAGGCCGTCGCAGCTGTTTGAGCCGCCCTGAGCAGCAAAGCTTGCGGCCGCTACGCGCTCCCGCGTGGTTGTTGCCCCGAGTGCAATTGCCTTCTCAAAGAGCAAACGGTCAAACTCATAGCGGCTCAACCCGAATGCGCCATCAGGCAGTTGGCTTTGGGTGGAGCGGGCGCCAAAATGCAGAATCGTTCTTCTGATGTGTACCGGCCGGAGCCGAAGAAACTCCTGCCAGATCCCCAGCGATTCCAGAAGTGGAGCAATCTCAGAAGAGAGGAACTCACCACACACTTTGTGGCGGGGAAAGCAAGACTTTTCGAATATATGAACGGAACGGGCTTCCGACAGCGCGGCGACCGCCGCTGCGGAGCCGGCGGGTCCGCCACCCACGATGTGAACCGACACAGAAAAACCCAACTTTAGTACCTCAAGCAGCCGGAATGGGTAGCCGCACAGCGCTTCCGATCACCCGCATTTTGAAAAATATCGTGTCCTTATTGACACGCCTAACCCTTAAAGGCAGATTCACCACGACTCTTTTTCTGATCGGCAGGATTGCGCGAGTCCACCAAGCGTTAACCAACGAGAGAATCAGATTCCTATGGGTTTTTGATCGTCAGACGCGGCGTTACACTTTTCACGCCCTCGACACTTTTGGCGAGTTCGACTGCCTGGTCGGCTTCGGTCTTTGTTTTGACAGCCCCTGTCAACGTAACATTGCCATCTTTCGTGTCGACATTAATGTCGAGAGCATCAACGGTCTTATCCTTGGCGAACTTCATTTTTACTGCGGAAGTGATGGTGGCATCCGCCGTCTTTCCTGCGACTTTTTCAATGACATCCTCGGTCTTATCGCCCACTTCCTTGCCAGCGGCGACCGTAGCATCCTTCACCGTTGAGCCAGTTCTTCGCGCTGAGGCGCAGGCGACAGAAAATACTAGTGCCAATAACAGAGTAGGTATTGCGTAACAGCTTGACATGAATCCCACCTCCTTAAAATTTCTCTTGCCCCACGGGCTCCAGCCCTTGGTTTTGAATAAGCTTGGCAACTGTGGCTGCCAATTCAGCACCGTCGGTCGGCACTCACAGAGCGCCGCTACAGCCCGTGAATTTCTGCTCGCCCCGGAAGCGACACTCAACTGGAGTTTTTTACCTCTAAGGGATACAATCGCTTGCCTTCCACCTGATCTTCGATTAACGCAATCCCATCGAAATTCCAAATATCGCCTCCGTCGGGCTGATTTGGGCTGCGCCGCGCACGAATCCTTATTCGTTATGTCGATAGTGGAAGGAACGGACTTCGACGACCAGTCAGGCCTCGTCCGAACTAAAGCGTACCCGTTGGAGGGCACTACACTAGGACTAGGACTAAGCTGCGGTTAATTGCCGTAGCACCATTTGGTGGCTGCAGGTAAACAACCTGCCCCACCTCGAGGCTGCTCTTGACTGCCGTGCCTTTCACCTTGAACTGGATGGTGCGCCCTGTCGCCGTGTTCTGTGCAGTGACGAGCAGGTTGCGTCTCCTATCTTAACTCATTTTGCGTCGTGAAAAAGTGTCGTAGGGACATATCGCTCCTTCCCCCCTCACATCCGCCTCCACCAGATCCTGGATGGCAGCTTGAGGGACAATTCTTATGCTACCAGTGCGGGAAATCGCGTGTCAGTTCAGTACTGCTCAAGTGTCTGATCAAAATTGCTCATCTCGATGCTATGCAAAGGGCATGCGTCAGAGTTGGTTATACGTGTGTCCGATTGACTTTTCTTGATGATTATGCGAATATCGCGCCTCGTAGATTTGATAAGTTATTTGGATTCGTTTGTCTGAACAATTCGAGTCCTGTCGGCCCCGCCATTCCTTCAATCCTCCGAGATGAATCTGCAACGAGAATATGTTCATTACCTCTCAAAGCGCATTGTAGAGGAATTAATCAAGAGGGAAATGATTGAGGTTCAGAACTTCTCTTTCTTGCAGGAAAGAGTTCTTGCTGTGCTGGAGGAAGAATTAAGCTTGGAGGACCGAATCAATGAAGAGGTTCGAATCCTATTGAATGACTATGCCGAAGAAATGAGGAAGACCGGGGTATCGTATCAGGAAATGTTCAAGGTCGTGAGAAATAAACTGGTGAAGGATAAGAAGGTAATCCTTTAGCCCATGGCCGTCCCTTTGCCATAATCCAATGCGCCTCAGTCGAGAAAAAGTGAACAAGCTGGCTCATTTGATCACGGATGAGCTTGTGAAGCGTGATGAGATCGAATTCGTTGAAGATCGAAATACGATCCGTCTTGAAGTTGTGAAAATCATTAATCAAGAATTGGTCAAAGAAGAGATCTTGGATAAAGACGCGCGCAAGAAAATAGAATCGCAGAAGAAAACTGTCCCTGAAGGAAGTTTGGAGTGGGATATACTCTACCGCAAGTATTACGCAGAGCAAGTTAAGAAGCTTTAGTAGCTCTGCAGAAAGACCCAGGAGAAACAAAAACAGCGGCTGATTTGGCCGCTGTTTTTGTTTCTGTTCATTACGCTCTCAACTATCAATTTCGACGTTTTAGAGTGGGACGGTCATCATCCTTGTTGGAGGGTTCGTCAGAGGCATCCTCATTTTCCCCGCTGGTGCGCCTCTTTAGAGATGGTTTGTTGGATTTTTCACCCTCAGCGGGCCGCTTGCGGTTTTCAAAAGCTAGAAGCTTGCCTTTGATTTTGTCAAACTCCGAGGTGTTAAGAACATACTGCTGGTTTTCAGGCAATATGGTTGCGATGTTGGCTTGCGTTTTCTCAATTCGGTCTCCTGTAGGAGGATGGGTTGAAAACGCTTTAGCTAACTTCCCAGGTTTTTTCTTTTCTTGTGCTTGAATTTTCTCGAAGAATGAGACAAAAGAAGTTGGATCGTAACCTGTTTTGTACATGTATTGAAGCCCAAGGAAGTCTGCCTCTGTCTCTGCTTTCCGGCTGAAATGGAGAAACTGAAGGGGAATGAGGAAACCTGCAGCTTGATACAGTCCATATCCCAACCCACCTCCCAAAAAAATCAGCGGTAGAGTGGCGTAGTTCGCGATCGTTCCTTTGGTATATTGTTCAGTTCCGTGGCGGGCAGCCACATGCGCAATCTCATGGGCCATCACCCCAGCGAGTTCTGACTCTTCATCAGCGGCGGTAACCAATCCTGAATTTACGTAAAAGAAGCCTCCTGGAAGAGCAAAGGCGTTGATTTCGTCGGAATCCACAACTTTGATAGTAAACGGGACCCTCGAATCTGAGTTGCGAACCAAGTTTTGACCTACGCGGCTCACATACTCAGTAATCTCCGGGTCGTTAATCAGTTTGACCTGCCTCTCAATCTCTTGAGCAAGCGATTTACCGAGGGCAATTTCTTTCTCCAGCGAGATCATGTTCCAACTGCCCTTGTTAATGTCCCGACTTCCGATCTCATCCACATCAGAATTCTTTTGCTTGCCTGCCAAGAGAATGGAATTGGGCCAAAAGCATAGGATGTAGATCAAGAGAATGGCCAAGTATTTTTTTTGCCTGCTCATTGGAGATGCTCCTTTCCTCGTGAGTTCTCTTTTCCCTCTTGTTCCGATGCTAACACTTGTAGAGTTATTTTGCCAGCAATCAGAAAAAGCAAGGAACTTCGTTGCGCAGCTCATGGGCGCTTCTGCTCTCGAAATTGCTTTAACACTTCCGAGGGCATGAGCTTGGCTGCCAATGGATTAGAATTAGGACGAGGTGACAAGGTTGTCTCCGTCAGAGGAGAATTCTAGAGGTCAAAGGGTCAAAAAGAACTAATCCATTCTCTATGTTGGCCGATTCTCTTAATGTCTATTACGAACTGCCTGACATCGCTAGTGGTTAGAGAACATTCCGGATGAACGTGAGAAAGGTCTCAGCAGGGCAAATGTGGAAAAATGAAGAGACGGGAGAAGTCTTTGTTGTGACTTCCCTATATAAAGATGTGCTTGCCTCTTACGCAATTTTGCGAACGGTTACCCAAGAAGGCCAAAACAAGAGGGCAAGAATACTGAGAACAGATTCTGGGGAAGCAGTGGTTGGATTTACAATAGCAGATCTTGTCTAAGCGGTACGCCAGACAGGGTCGAATGATCTTCCATGAAAAAAACAATTAATGTTTAGAAGCTTTCGGGGGCCGGCCTCTGCGTCTCACGGGTAGGGGTGGGGCTGAACTCAGCCCCTTTTTTGGCTTTTCAGAAAAGACAGGTTCTATCCTTTTGCTCAACCTTTCCCTCTTCAAAGTAGCTGCTGCTTTTGCTTTGAGTACTCCTTTTTTTTCAGCAAGGAAAATTAGATCCAATCCATTCGGATCATAATCCTCAAAGTTGTAGTTGCGATAAACCGACAACTTCTCAAAACCAACAACCTCAAGCAGTCCTTCCAAGTCTTTCCTTAAATAGGGGTGAATTTCTGTGGTTTGGACTGAAGAATCCCACCGATTCTCATGCCAACGAAACTTGACCACACTGTAGTCTATTGACTTGGGATAAAAATCTAGAAGCCGAAAGAAAAACGTCTCTTCAGTCCCGTTCCTCGATCCGGTCGGGGGCATGAAGCGTAACCGGTTTTTCAAAATGTAATCATAGTTGCGAGTTTGAATGACAAATAAACCACCAGGGTTCAAGCACTTATAGATTTCTTGAAGGACCCTTTTGAGTTCTTGTCTGGGTTTCAGATCCGAAACAGTGTCCCCAAGCAATGTAATAATATCAAAGCCTTCAGAAAAACGTTTGGAGAGTGTGGCAACGTCCCCCAGAATATACTCAACTGTTACCCCGCAAGTAACGGAATTTGCCTTAGCCCTTTCCACCATCTTTGGACTGGCATCTATTCCCACTGCATCCAATCCCAAACGTCGAAACATGATGACATGGAAGCCTGTGCTACAAGCAACATCTAAATAACTCTTTAATTTATAGTCGTTTACAAGCTTCTTGAAGAACATCCCCTCTGTGCTGATCCGATTTGGCCAGGAAATCATTTGGTCGTACGAGTCGCTGAGTTGTTCGTAAAAATCCAGCTCTGAGAGGTTCTTGTTCATACTTTCATGCAAATCCAGAAAGAATTCAGCCCAACACTTTTAATATGTGGAATTTACAATAAACGAAGAAACTCTGCAAGCAAAAAAGTCGCAGACGGAGTGCTCTGGAGTGGCTGGAGAGTCCTTTGGAAACCTAATGGCTGGAAAGTGGTTCTTTCATTCTCGATGCTTGTTTCCAGGTATAAGCAATCCGATGTATGACGGTGATATTGGAGAAAAAGGCCATTACCCACAATACTGGAGCCATTCGATTGGCAAGCGCCCCAATAATCATTAAGACGATCCGTTCGGGGCGTTCCATAAACCCCACTTTGCAGAGGGGGATCAGTGATTCAGCACGCGCACGGGTATAACTAGTCATGACCGCTCCTGTCATGACAACACCGGAGAGGACCATATAAGTAAGCCTTTGTCCCTTTGAGTAGTAGATCATTAACCCTAGGAACATGGCGATATCGGAATATCGATCCAAAACGGAATCAAAAAAAGCCCCAAACTTCGTTACGCTGTTCGTGATTCTGGCAACTCTTCCATCAAGCATGTCAAAAATTCCAGCAAGAATAATCACGAGTCCGGCCTGAGTAAATTTTCCACGCGCTAAATAGATGGACGCCAATATGGTAATAAGGAATCCTATGAATGTGAGGGAATTTGGGTTTATTTTCAACGAACAAACTCCTGCAACAATCAAATCCAGGATCGCTTTACAAATCCTGCCGATCAATTGACTTAACATAGGGTTATTTCAAGAGTCATCTTTTTCGTGGATAGTCGCAAGCTTCAGAATTTCAAACTCCTTGATACCCCCTGGAGTTGTAACCTTGACTGTGTCGCCTTCTCTGTGGTTAAGCAAGCCCTTTCCAATGGGAGATGTCGTTGATATCAGTCCTTTCTGGATGTCGGATTCTTCAACAGAAACCAATTTGTAGGTGATTTCTGTGCATTTCTGAACATCGTATAGGACAACCCTAGAACCATATGAGGCGCGATCCCTTGGAAGATTATCGAAATTGATCATGGCCACCTCGGCCAAGCGCTTTCGCAGGTGAGCTAATTTGGCATTGAGAATTTCCTGTCGCTGCTTGGCAGATTGATATTCTGCGTTCTCGCTGAGGTCACCGAGGGCTACGGCCTTTTTGAGCTCTTTTGGAAGCTCATTCTTTAGTTCGTACTCGATCACTCGAATCTCTTCTTCCAATTTCTTTTTGATGTGTATCGTCATAAAAGTCCCATGAGAACAATGGGGAAATATACCGAAACCGCATCCTATTTTCAACACGCGAAATTTCGAAGAGTGAGATTTCCATCATTTACAATTATGAAAATCCGGCGAATTGACTAATACTCAACAATTCCTATTGATATTTCTCAAAAACTTACATTAACTTATTACGGCTTCAAGAATTCTCTAAATCCGAATCCAGGCAGCAGGCAGAATGATGAATAACAAAAAGAAGATCCTTGTTATCGATAATGAAAGACCGATGCTTGAGCTGGCGCGCATGATACTGGAGAGAGCTGGCTATGAAGTCGTCGACGCTGTCAATGGGCAGCAGGGCTTGCAACAGGCGTTGGAATCTAGACCTAACCTAATCCTGATAGATTTCATGATGCCTGTTTTGAATGGGGTTGAGACTTTCCAGAAGCTTCTAGAGGATCCAGCTTATCGAGAAATTCGAGATACGCCGGTGATTATGCTAACCGCTCATTCCTCAGACGTCCAGCGTAAGGACCTTATTGCCATGGGAATGGACGCCTTTCTGGTCAAACCCTTTGGACATCGAGAATTGGTCAATGTAATTGATAACGTCATAATTAGTCATGAACTAAGATTAGAGAATCGCCGATTGCAGCTGGAGCTCCAAGACTCGCTTCATGAAATCCTGAACTTACTCGTTAACATGCTGGCTATCCGAGATCCAAAAACCCAGTTGCATTCTTTGATGGTTTTTTCTCTAGCTGAGGAGGTATGTTCCAAGCTCAACATTCATGGAGAGGAACAGTTCAATGTTAAGCTTGCCGCGCTGCTTCACGATATTGGCAAGATTGGGATTCCGGAAGAAATCCTGTCGAAGCCAGAAAGCTTAAGTCCTGACGAGTATGTTCGCATGCACCAGCATGTCCACTATGGGTATCACGCTCTGAGTGGTGTCAAGCGCCTTTCCAAAGCGAGGGAACTCATGTTTCACCATCATGAGAACTATGACGGCAGTGGATATCCTTTAGGACTCAAAGGAGACGAGATACCTATTGGAGCCCGGGTTGTGGCTGTTGTGGACGCATACGATGCCATGACTTCGGATCGGCCGTATCGCAAGAACTTAGGGCCGGAAGAGGCCAAACTCCGGCTGGAGGAGGCCAAGAACAAACAATTCGATCCCAACGTAGTAGACGCTTTACTGGAGTGTTTGCAGGAGAGAAATGTCCTATCATTTAGAACAGCCCGAACTTGATTTTTAGGAATCGTTTGGGGTTTTGTCTGAAGTCATATAAGAGTTTTACCATTTCAGCCGATGCGTTATTTAGATTCGTGTACAAGGAAGAATCAACAAACAATTTCCCAAAGGTTCCTTCTCCCTGGTTGATTTTGTCTGCCAAGGCAGAAAACTTTCCCAGGCTATCCCGAAACTGGACATAGAGGCTTTCGTCTTTAGAGAGTCTTCCAAGAAATCCCTCCCCTTTTTCCATTCGTTCCGCTACTACATTGAACTTAGCCAACATTGAGTCTGCCTTGTTAAATACCGAGGGGTCAGAGACGAACTTACCCAAAGTGCCCTCTCCTTTTTCTACTTTAGCCGTAACGCTCTCCATCCGGGTTAAGGTGCCATTGACTCGATCATAAAGCTCCCGGTCGGATATTAATCTACCAATAGATCCATTTCCCGATTTGATTTCTTGTAACAGATCCTGCGCTTCTCCCACCGTAGAATTTATCTTGTTGTACATGGAGGGGTCGTTGATAAACTTCCCAATCGTCCCCTGGCCCACGTCAATTTTCTGGGTGATTTGGTTTATCTTAGTAACAAGATCCCCCAGATTAGCTACCAGGTCGTTGCTGTTCTGAATGATCCTTTTGATATCTGCAACGGAGGACCCCTTTACTTCCCCTCCCGGGGATATCACTTTCGAACCCGGAGAACCGCGAGAAATATCAATATACTTGTCTCCAAGCAAACCAATTGAGCCGAGCGAAGCCA